>CAZTFN010000145.1:0-9808 GCA_964612905.1 uncultured Flavobacterium sp.
CTCGGCTTGCACCAAGGCCATTTTACCCAAGATCTCTAAGGTTTCGTCATTTAAAATTTCTCCGTTCTCTACGATTCCATCATGTCCATCACTAGAATAAGGGTCCATGGCTATGTCAGTCATTAATGCGATCTCGGGAAACTTTGATTTGATGGCTCTCAAAGCTTGAGGATACAAACCGTCTTTATTGCAACCCTCAGTTGCATATTTATCTTTCTTGTCATCTCCTAAAGAAGGAAAAACGCAGAATCCTTTGATTCCCAAATCCACACATTCTTGAATCTCTTCTAATAATAAATCCAATGAGTATCTATAAATACCGGGCATGGAAACAATCTCTTCTTTTTTACCAGTTCCTTCAATTAAAAAAACAGGATAGATAAAGTCGTTTACAGACAACGTTGTCTCTTGTACCATGGCTCTGATGGCAGCCGACTTTCGATTTCTTCTTGGTCTTCTCATACTATTGTACATAATGAAGGTTCACTAATTCGATCACACTTTCTACCGTCGGAACTTTTGCTACTTGCACATTTTCAAAGTGTTTTCGAGCTTCTTTTGCCGTAGATTCTCCGATGCAAAATGCAATCTTATCTGGGGAATTTTTCTGAATATAACTTTCAACAGTCGATGGGCTATAAAACATAACTCCACTCACTTTCTCAGTCACATCTGCAGGACTGTACATGGTTTCATAGGCCTCTATTTCAGTTACTGTGATTCCATTTTCTGAAAGTACTTTGGGTAAAGTATCCAATCTCAAGTTGCTGCAGAAATAAGTTACTTCGCCTCCTTTCAATTCTTGAGATAGATATTCAGCCAATTTTTGAGCATTTCGTTCTGATTTCTTAACTGGCCCAATCTTTTGTTCGATCAGTTTTTTCGTTCTTCTTCCTACACAGTAAATGTTGGTGAAGTTCAGTTCGTCTTTGGTAAAGTTGTTCAAGATGGCCTCTACTCCATTTTTACTGGTGATGACGACATTCTCAATTCCGCTTTTGACTACTTTTGGAGCAATTCGGTTGAATCGTATTTTGATAAAATCGGAACTCTCGGGAGCGATATCATTGTTGAACAGCTTAACTTGAGCTTCAGACAAGTTCTTGGTAGAGTATACAGAAACTCTTTTCTCCACTCCTAAGTCATCAGCAATCAACTGTCTTCCTCCTCGATCGATGATATAATTCGCACAATCCTTCGCTAAATATTTATGTCGACCTACAGGTACTTTTTTCTCTACCTTGATCTTTTTCTTTCCATCTCGCGTTAGTAAAACTCCTTTAAAACTGATTTCAGAATTCACTTCATCAATCAATGCCAGAGCTCCAATGGGTGCGGTGCATCCACCTTCCAATCGATTTAAGAATTCACGCTCAATTCTTGTACAGATTTCTGTATCTGCGTCATTCAATTGTGCGCAAGCTTCTTTGATATCTTCATCTTCATCCAATGCGGCAATCATAATCGCTCCTTGTGCAGGTGCCGGAACCATCCAAGATAAATTAACTGCTCCTTTGGGTCTCAACCCTATTCGTTCCAATCCGGCTGCAGCGAAAATCGCCCCATTCCAATCGTTATCAGACAATTTTTGTAAACGTGTGTTTACATTTCCTCGCAAATCCACCACCGTGTGTGTAGGGTATCGATCCAACCATTGGGCAGTTCTTCGCAAACTTCCCGTGGCAATTACTGCTTCTTTTTGAGCAAAGAACTCCTCGTTGTCTTTCAGGACCAAAATATCATTGTAATTTGCTCTCTTTAATACTGCTGCTTGTATGATTCCTTGAGGCAAGACTGTGGGTACATCTTTCATAGAATGCACCGCAATGTCTATTTCGTTATTGAGCAAGGCAATATCTAAGTTCTTGGTAAATACACCAGTAATTCCCAATTCATAAATGGGCTTATTAAGAACAATATCTCCTGTAGATTTTACTGGAACGAGTTCCGTTTCATACTCCAATTCGTGAAGCATTCGCTGAACCTTCTTCGCTTGCCATAGTGCTAATTGACTATCGCGCGTACCGATTCGAATGACTTTTTGCATGTGTATTTGGTTAGGCGTTGCCGAAGACCTTAGACATCACTTCTATACTATCGTTCACCGATGTCTCTTCTTCTTTTAGGTGTTTTACAAACTGAGTTGTAATTTTTTGTATGAATCTATTGGTAAGCATTTCTGCTTGCTCTTCATCGAAGTCTTTGATCTTTTTCTTGTGGAAATTGATTTCGTCTTTCTGGATAGCCATTAGGGACTCTTTCAAAGCATTGATCGCGGGAACCAGTCTTCTATGGTCTAACCACTCATTGAATTCTTCTTTATGACTCTCAATGATGGCTTCAGCTTGCGGAACTTCCTGCTTTCTTAACGCTAAGGTTTTATCCGTAATTTTTGAAAGCTCATCTACATTCACTAAAGTCACTCCTTTGTATGCCGCAACTTCTTCATCCACATTTTCAGGCATGGATAGATCTAGGATTAAAATTTCCTTGTCTTTGGCCACATGTTGCGAAGTTACCGTAGGAATATCGGCTCCTGTAGAAACCACTAAAATATCTGCTTCTGAAATTTCTTGAGATAAGTCTTCAATTTTCGCCTGACGAATGGAAGGGTGGTCCTTGACAAAAGCAATGGCTTTTTCTTCGGTTCTATTGATCAAACACACCGATGTGTTTTGAGTATATTCTGCCAGGTTTTTGCAAGTGTGTTTTCCCATTTTACCCAATCCAAAAACTAAAATGTTTTTCTGATTGTAGTCAGCTACATTTTCAATCATGTACTGAACAGCGGCATAAGAAACGGAAGTAGTTCCTGAACTTAATTTGGTTTGATTCTTTACTTTCTTACTTGCTTGTAATACTAAGTTCACCAATCGCTCTAGGTAAGCATTTGTGGTTCCAACATTCTTTGCTTGCTTGAAAGCTAACTTCAACTGACCCACAATCTCGTAATCACCTAAAATCTGACTTTCCAAACCAGTTCCAACACGGAACAATTGATTGATTGCTTCTTTTCCTTTGTAAACGTTTGAAATTCGAGCGAACTCTTCAACATTCCCTTCAGAGTATTTACACAATAATTTGATTAATTGATAAGGGTGTTCTGCAAATCCAGTAATTTCTGTTCTATTACAAGTTGATAAAACAAAAACTTCGTACCCTTGGACTTTGGCTTCCTGAAGCAATTTTATCTGATTGTCTTTAGACAAACTGTATCTTCCACGAGTATGAGCATCTGCTTTGATATAGCTTACTCCGATGTTGTATAAATGTGTTTTCAAGTTTTCTAAAGACATGCCTGACTTAAATTCGGTTCAAATGTAAAAAGTTCGTTTCTATAAAAATATCGCTAGAGGGACTTTTTATATCGCTCTCTGTTTTTTGGATGCTTTTTATTTTAAAAACTTGCGCTTTATCGTACATTTGTAGTAAAATCAATAGGTATAAACATTATTACATAGAATGATTCTAAATAAGAGCCTGTTTATTTTAAATTTTGGACCATGCAAAAAAATGTCGCTGAAAGTACTTTTCAAGAAATCGTTCTGGAAGAAGGATTCCATATGCTTGAATTTCAAAACGAAAGCCTTGAACCTCAAAAATTCGAGCGTGATATTGACAATACTTTTATTCAACTACATTTTTGCATTAAGGGAAAATCGAAATTTATATTCAACAACAGTTCTTATTCGTTAGACGTTTTGGATAGACGTTCTATTATACTATACAATCCACAACGGAAACTCCCTATTAATTTGTCGATATTTCCTCAAACTTCACTGATTTCTTTGCTGATTTCCATTGAAAAATTCCACTCATTATTTTCAAGAGAGGCTAGTTACATCCCTTTTTTGAGTGATGAAAACAAAAACAAGAAGTATTATGACGAAGTAGAGATCAAACCGACGGCATTGATCGTATTGCAACAGATTATCAATTCGAACGTCAACAGTTCCATTCGAAACTTGTATATCACGGGAAAAACCTATGAATTATTGAGTCTTCATTTCCAGCATGATGAATCCAATATGGCAGAGTATTGTCCTTTTTTAGTAGACGAACAAAATGTTCAAAAAATCCGGAGAGCAAAAGATATTATCATTGCCAACATGGCCGAACCTCCAAGTTTGCAAGAATTAGCAAACGAAATTGGTTTGAATATTAAAAAGCTAAAAGAAGGATTTAAGCAAATCTATGGAGACACAGTCTATAGTTTCTTATTCGACTATAAAATGGAACATGCAAGACGACTGCTAGAAAGCAATCAACACAATGTAAATGAAGTAGGTTTGAAAGTTGGATATAGTACCGCAAGTCATTTTATTGCAGCCTTCAAGAAGAAGTTCGGCACCACACCTAAAAAGTACGTAATGTCTTTGAATAATTAAATCGTTCTCTTGAAACAGCTTACTCATTATGATATTCAAAACGAGCAGCAACAATTTCCAATTACTATTGTTTGCGATGCAATTCGAACTCCTGAAAACATAGGTATGTGTTTTCGTATTGCTGATAGTTTTGGCGTCACTCATATTTACTTGCATGAGAATTCGCCCTCTATTGAAAACCGAATTGTAAAGAAAACTGCTCGAAATACCATCAACCAAATTACACATACAACCTACTCAGATTTTGAGGGGTTGATTAAAAAATTGAAGTCGGAAGGTCATAGCATTATTGGTATAGAGATCACTGATGAAAGCATCAATATTCAAGATTTCGATTTCAAAAATCATGAGAAAATCGCCTTACTTTTGGGTAGCGAAAGAAGCGGAATACAAAACATCGATATAGTAGATGCTACTGTTGCCATCCCTATGTACGGGAGGAATTCTTCAATGAACGTGGTGCATAGTATGGCAATTACTTTATACGAAGTGACAAATCAATTAAGAAATACATGAAAGGAGTTTTATTAGTGAATTTAGGGTCGCCAGACAGTACAGATCCTAAAGATGTAAAGAGGTATTTGGGAGAATTTTTGATGGATGAACGCGTAATTGATGTTCCTTATTTACTAAGAGTTCTACTGGTGAAAGGAATTATTTTAAATACACGTCCAAAGAAATCAGCAAAAGCATATAAAAAGATTTGGTGGGACGAAGGTTCTCCACTCATTGTTCTTTCGGAACGATTGCAAGAAAAGGTTCAAAAGAAAACCAAATTTCCCGTTGCTTTGGCAATGCGCTATGGAAATCCATCGATCAAAGCTGGTTTACAAGAACTTCATGACAAAGGGGTAACAGATGTTTTAATGATTCCATTATATCCTCAATTTGCCATGGCTACTACAGAAACGATCCTAGTATTGGCTCATGAGATTCAGAAGAAATACTTCCCTAAAATGATCTTGACGGACATTCCTGCTTTTTACAACAAGAAGGAATACATTAAAGTTTTAGGTGACAGTATTCGAGATTATTTGGCAGATAAAGACTGGAATAAAATCATGTTCTCCTATCACGGAGTTCCAGAGCGACACATTCGAAAGTCAGATATTACCAAGAGTCATTGTAATCCGGCTGACCAAAATTTTAAATGTTGTCAAACCGCATCACCCGCACACGAGTTTTGTTACAAACACCAATGCTATGAAACCACAAGACAAGTGGTTGAATATTTAGAATTGAGTGAAGATCAATATTTCACTACCTTCCAATCAAGATTGGGAAGAGATCCTTGGCTTCAACCCTATACGGATAAGACCATCGAGAAGTTTGCCGAGGAAGGAGTTGACAAATTAGCGGTGGTAACTCCAGCATTCATTTCTGACTGTTTGGAAACGCTTGAGGAAATCGGAATGGAAGGAAAAGAAGAATTTATTGAGGCAGGTGGAACTGATTTTTATACAGTACCTTGCATCAACGATAATGACGATTGGGTGGATGTACTAGCGAGTTGGATTAATAAATAATTCAATGATCATTTAACAACCAATAACTGATAACTGATAACTGATAACTGATAACTGATAACTGAACAATATGGATTTTTCATACATCAAAGCATTACACATCATTTTCGTGGTCAGCTGGTTTGCTGGATTGTTTTACATCGTTCGATTGTTTATTTATTTCGCTGAAGCTGATAAAAAAGAAGAGCCTGCTAAGAAAATTTTACAAACTCAATACAAAATCATGAGCAAGCGTTTGTGGTATATCATCGCTTGGCCGTCAGCCATCCTAACAGGTGTTTTTGCCATATGGATGCTGATTCAAGAACCTTCGTATTTGAGCATGCCTTGGATGCATATCAAACTTTCTTTTGTATTGGCACTGTATTTTTATCATTATGGTTGTCATGTAGTCTTTAAACAGCAACAGAAAGGAGTTGTAAAATATTCACCAATCAAGCTTAGAATCTGGAATGAAGTCGCCACCATATTGCTTTTCGCGATCGTGTTTATCGTAGTTCTCAAAAGTTCTTTGAATTGGATTTGGGGAGTTGTGGGTATTATTCTCTTTGGTGTATTAATGATGCTAGCTATCAAGCTTTATAAAAAGATTCGCGAGAAAAGAGATTGGGATAATTTTGAGGAAGAATTGTTGAATAGTGAAGATGGAGAACAGAACGACGCAACATCGTAAATCTAAATTCGTCTTTTATCATATGAAAAGACGACTGACCTACCTTACACTTATTACCTTATTGATTTGTTCTTGTGCAAAAGAACCTTCATTTTTTGAGAAAGTCAATCCCGAAGAACATGGGTTCTCTTCTGCTAAATTAGACAGCTTAACTACATTTTTAGAAACTTCTGGAAGTTCGTCTTTATTAATTTTGAAAGATGGAAAGAACATTTACGAATGGGGACGTTCAGAGAAAAAACACACCATTCATTCCATTAGAAAAGCTTTGTTGAATTCGCTTATAGGAATTTACGTGAGCAACGGAACTATTGATACTACTGCTACGCTGGCAAGTCTAGGAATCGATGATATTGACACACTCACTACTGTAGAAAAAAGTGCAACCATTGCTGATATTTTGAAATCGCAATCAGGAGTTTACCATCCCGCTGCTGCAGTTTCAGAAGGCATGTTGAGAAAAATGCCAAAGCGAGGTTCTCACAAACCTGGAGAAGCCTTTTATTATAACAATTGGGGATTTAATGTACTTGGACATATCTTAGAAGAAAAGACAGGAAAAAGCATTTACGATCTTTTCCTAGAAGACATTGCAAAACCTTTAGGAATGACGTATGCAGGACAATATACTACCATTGAAGTCACTCCTGAAGACAACGATGAAGATTTTGTGTTTCCAGACGTAGATGGATTCTATCAATACGAACGGCATAAATCAAAGTATCCAGCCTACCACTTCCGACTCTCAGCGAGAGATATGGCACTATATGGACAACTATTTTTACAAAAAGGCAAGTGGAACGACCAGCAAATTGTTCCTGAAGAATGGATTGAATATTCCACAAAGCCTTACAATGTTACCTACAGACCTGCTGGATTGGCTTATGGTGTCTTTTGGCGTGTTTTGATGAAAACGGAAACACGTTCTTCATCCTCCTTTTATCATACGGGGGTTGGCATTCATATGTTAGGAGTTTACCCGAAATCACAAGTAGTTTTGGTGCACAGAGTACAAACCGAAGAAGATTATAATTTCGGCGACCCTCAATTCATGCAGATGATTGGCAAGGTTTGGGGCGCTGAAATGTAATCCTGATTCCATGCTCCAAAGTATCAATTAAGAGATGGAAAGTAACTAGACTTTTCTGCTTTTCGCTCAACTAAATTCAAACAAATTAACCTTTGTTGAACTTGACCTACCAGAATAAATCGTTTATATTCGTTAAAAAATGATTCGTATGAAAAAGATATTATTGCTGTTGCTTACCCTATTAGTTTTTAATTCATGCATGTCCAACAATGATGATGTACCGTCTGATATTATTGTCGGTACATGGGCTTTGTTAAGTGAATATGGAACTCCTTCCACTGACTGTACAGGGCAATCTACATTGGTATTCCGAACTGATGGAACATTGGTTATCAATACGTTTTTGGAAGACCTAGACCTCAACCAATGTTTTGATACGGGCGTATTTAACGGCACTTGGGAAAAAGGAGACAATGACGAGTACATACTCAGTAGACCTGGGGTGAACCCTGTTACTGAAACTATTTTATTCACCTCCAACAACAACACCATGACCATTCTAGAAACTGGTGAGGTTGCCTTTATTTACAATAGACAATAAGTTTACTGTTTTAAACTGTTCTCAAAAGGAATTCGATTGAGAATACTTCTTCCTAAGGTCACCTCGTCGGCATACTCTAGTTCATCACCTACTGAGATTCCGCGTGCAATGGTAGAAGTCACTACATCATAGTCTTCAATTTGTTTGTAGATGTAAAAGTTGGTTGTATCTCCTTCCATGGTAGAACTCAATGCAAAGATCAATTCTTTCACTTCGCCACTTTTTACACGTCCCACCAAACTCTCAATTTCCAAGTCTTGTGGACCGATGCCTTCAATGGGTGAAATCTTTCCTCCTAACACGTGATACAACCCTTTGAATTGCGCTGTATTCTCTATGGCCATGACGTCTCGTACATCTTCAACCACACAAACTACTTCTTCATTTCTATTGGGATTACTACAGATATGACAAATCTCGGTATCGGAAATATTGTGACATTTTTTACAGGATTTCACATCGGTTCGTAATTGCTGTAAAGCCTCTGTGAGATAGGTCGTGTTTTCTGCAGGTTGTTTCAATAAATGCAACACCAAACGCAACGCTGTTCGCTTTCCAATTCCTGGCAATCGAGACACTTCGTTTACCGCATTTTCCAAAAGTTTAGAAGAAAAATCCATCGCCACGAAAATACACAAATAAAGTCTATATTAGTACTTCACAATTTGGAATTATTCATGCAAGCATCTAGCATTTTGTTATTGATCATCGCCTACTTTGGCGTGCTATTTTTAATCTCTTACATCACGGGTAAAAAAGCCGACAATACTACTTTTTTCAAGGCCAACAACTCGTCGCCTTGGTACTTGGTAGCTTTTGGAATGATTGGAGCCTCCTTATCTGGGGTGACTTTTATTTCAGTTCCTGGTTGGGTAGAAGAACAAAGCATGAGTTATATGCAAATGGTGCTGGGCTATGTATTGGGTTATGCGATTATTGGACTGGTACTGCTTCCACTTTATTATCGACTGAATCTAACATCTATTTATACCTATTTGGAAGATCGATTTGGAAGATATACCTACAAGACAGGAGCTTCCTTTTTCTTACTATCTAGAACCATTGGAGCAGCATTCCGTTTGTTCCTAGTAGCCATTGTATTGCAACCTTTGATCTTTGATCATTATGGAATTCCGTTTTGGGCGACTGTGATGCTCACCATTTTATTGATCTGGTTGTATACCTTTAAAGGTGGGATCAAAACCATTGTTTGGACGGATACCCTACAAACATTGTTTATGCTTATTGCCGTAGGCGTTTGTATTTACACCGTTACGGATGAAATGGAGATTAGTAATTTATTCAGTTATGTTGCGGATAGCGAGCTTTCCAAAACCTTCTTTTTTGACGATTATAAAGCAGGAAGTTACTTCTGGAAGCGTTTCTTCGCAGGCGCATTCATTGCAGTAGTAATGACAGGTTTGGATCAGGACATGATGCAAAAAAACCTAACCTGTCGAAACCTCAAAGATGCTCAAAAGAACATGTTTTGGTTTACACTCGTGTTGGTGATTGTGAACTTCTTTTTCCTAGCCTTGGGAGTTCTTTTAACCGATTACGCTCAAATGAATGAAATTGATGCCCATAAAG
>CAZTFN010000146.1:0-9803 GCA_964612905.1 uncultured Flavobacterium sp.
ATTAGACCAAGAGACAATAGACTCTTAGCGAAGGAGGGTTCTTTGTCTAAGAGTCTATTGTCTCTTGGTCTAATTTGTCTTAATTAACAAAACTCGTCGTAAGCAGCTATTAAGTTTTGTGCAATCATTTGAGCAGATCTTCCTTCAATGTGATGACGCTCTAACATGTGTACCAATTCGCCATCTTTAAACAAAGCCACACATGGTGATGATGGAGGGAATGGAATCATTCTCTCTCTCGCTGCATTTGTAGATTCTTTATCAACACCTGCAAAAACAGTGGTTAAATGATCTGGTTTTTTATCAAACTGCAAAGAAGCCAAAGTTCCTGGTCTTGCAGTTCCTGCAGCACATCCACAAACGGAATTTACCATTACTAATGTTGTTCCTTCTTTCGCCAAAGCAGCATCTACATCTTCTGCCGTATATAAAGGTGAAAAACCGTTATCAGTCAGTTGTTCACGCATTGGTTTTACTAATTCTGCTGGATACATAATTTTTTTAAAATTTTAGGGTGTAAAGATACGGATAATAACACAATCAAAATAGTATCTTTGAGAAGCATAAATAGAAGTAGATGAGTAATTTTTCAAAATGGCTAGGAGCAGGAATTGGCTTCGTTGCTGGCGGACCCATTGGGGCTGTAATTGGTTTTGCAGCTGGAAGTGTTGTAGATGCCTACACCAAAGAAGATTTTGAACAAGACAGACAAGTTTTTGAGCGAGAATACAGACGCTCACCACAACAGACAAGATCAGGAGATTTTGAAATCAGTTTGTTGGTATTGGCAGCCATTGTTATTAAAGCTGATGGAAAAATAGATCAACGCGAATTGAATTTCGTACGATCCCAGTTTGTTGGGATGTATGGAAAAGAACGAGCCAACAATGCGTTCCAACTGTTCAAAGGTATCATGAAAAAGCAGATTTCTGCGCGACAAGTATGCATGCAGATTCGTCAGAACATGCCACACTCTTCTCGATTACAACTTTTACACTTCCTATTTGGAATTGCCAAAGCAGACGATCATGTTTCTGAAAGCGAAGTAGATCAAATCAGAAAGATTGCAGGGTATTTGTACATCAATCAACATGATTTTGAATCCATCAAAGCCATGTTCTATAACTCAACGGATAGTGCTTATAAGATTCTGGAGATCGACAAATCTGCTTCTGATAGTGATGTGAAAAAAGCCTATAGAAAAATGGCAAAGAAATACCATCCGGACAAACTGCAAGGATTGGGTGAAGAGCATATGAAAGGGGCTCAAGAGAAGTTTCAAAAGATTCAAGCTGCTTATGATTCCATAAAAAAAGAACGTGGCTTCTCTTAACCTTTATTTTTAGGGGCTTCAATCCCAAGATTTACAGGAAATTCTTTAAATTCGCAATCTTATTAGAATTAGAGATTTATGAGCGCAAAGTTTCCTGAATATAAAGGACTTAACTTACCGAATGTAGCCAAAGAAATATTAGCCTATTGGGAAGAGAATGATGTCTTTGAAAAAAGTATTTCTACCCGTGAAGGCAAACTTCCATACGTATTCTTTGAAGGACCACCATCAGCAAATGGATTGCCTGGAGTACACCACGTATTGGCAAGAGCCATCAAAGATATTTTTCCTCGTTACAAAACCATGAAAGGATTCCAAGTAAAGCGTAAAGCTGGATGGGATACACATGGATTGCCTATTGAATTGGGTGTTGAGAAAGAACTAGGAATTACCAAAGAAGACATCGGAAAAACCATTTCCGTAGAAGAATACAACGCAGCTTGTCGAAAGGCTGTAATGCGTTACACTGATATTTGGAACGATCTGACCCAGAAAATGGGGTATTGGGTGAATATGGACGATCCATACATTACCTATGAGCCAAAATACATGGAATCAGTTTGGTGGTTGTTAAAGCAGATTTATGATAAAAACCTGTTGTACAAAGGATATACCATCCAACCTTATTCTCCGAAAGCAGGAACTGGATTGAGTTCTCATGAATTGAATCAACCTGGAACCTATCAGGATGTAACAGATACCACTGTGGTAGCTCAGTTCAAAGCCAT
The DNA here is from genome assembly GCA_964612905.1 of uncultured Flavobacterium sp. Classification (GTDB taxonomy): domain Bacteria; phylum Bacteroidota; class Bacteroidia; order Flavobacteriales; family Flavobacteriaceae; genus Polaribacter. Next base: position 2,062 of record CAZTFN010000146.1, read on the forward strand.
TGATGGAAGCCTGCCAGATTTCTTACAGAACGAAGGAACTGTTCACATCATCGCTTGGACCACAACTCCATGGACCTTGCCAAGTAATACCGCATTGACTGTTGGACCAAAAATCGAGTATGTATTGGTTGAATCTTACAATCAGTATACCTTCGAACCAATCAAAGTAATCTTAGCGAAAAACTTGGTAGGAAAACAGTTCTCAGGAAAATACAAACAAGTTGAAGATCAAGCTGAGATTGGAACCTATTCGAAAGGAGACAAGAAGATTCCATTTTACATCGTAAAGGAATTTTTAGGAAAAGATTTAGTCGGAATTCGATATGAGCAGCTCTTAGATTTTGTCTTACCAAATGACAATCCACAAGATGCTTTCCGTGTGATTGCTGGAGACTTTGTTACTACCGAAGACGGAACTGGAATTGTACACACAGCACCAACTTTTGGAGCAGATGATGCATTTGTAGCGAAACAAGCCACACCAGAGATTCCACCGATGTTGGTAAAAGATGAGGCTGACAACTTGGTTCCTTTGGTCGATTTGCAAGGACGCTTCAGACCAGAAGTCAAAGATGAAGTTTACGGTTTTGGGGGCGAATACGTAAAAGCTGAATACTTAACAGGGAAAGATGTTGAAGACGAGCTGAAAGTTCAGCAAGCAAACATGAAAGACGTAATCAAAGATCAGCAGAAATACTTGTCTGTTGATGAAAGATTAGGTCTGAAGTTGAAGAATGAAAACAAAGCCTTTAAGGTTGAAAAATACAAGCACAGTTATCCAAACTGTTGGAGAACTGACAAGCCTATCTTATACTATCCATTAGATTCTTGGTTCATCAAAGTGACCGATGTCAAAGATCGTATGCATGAGTTGAACACCACCATCAATTGGAAACCGAAATCTACTGGAGAAGGTCGATTTGGAAATTGGTTGGCAAATGCGAATGATTGGAACTTGTCTCGTTCACGTTATTGGGGAATTCCACTCCCGATTTGGAGAACAGAAGACAAGAAAGAAGAAATCTGTATTGGTTCTGTTGCCGAGTTGAAAGCTGAAATGGCAAAAGCAATCGAAGCAGGTGTTCTAGAGGCGGATATCTTCGCAGATTTTGAAGTTGGTAACATGTCTGATGACAACTATGCGACCATCGACTTGCATAAAAACATTGTGGATCAGATCGTATTGGTTTCACCATCTGGAAAACCGATGCAAAGAGAAAGCGATTTGATTGATGTTTGGTTCGATTCAGGATCTATGCCGTATGCGCAATGGCACTATCCTTTCGAAAATAAAGAATTAATTGATGAGAACAAATCTTTCCCAGCTGATTTTATTGCAGAGGGAGTAGATCAAACACGTGGTTGGTTCTATACCTTACACGCGATTGGAACCATGGTATTTGATTCTGTTGCCTACAAAAATGTAGTGTCTAACGGTCTTGTTTTAGACAAGAATGGACAAAAGATGTCTAAGCGTTTAGGAAATGCTACCGATCCGTTTGATACCTTGGCAACCTATGGAGCTGATGCTACACGTTGGTATATGATCTCCAATGCCAACCCTTGGGACAACTTAAAATTTGATGTAGACGGAATTGAAGAGGTAAAACGTAAGTTCTTTGGAACCTTATACAATACCTATTCATTCTTCTCTTTATATACCAATATTGATGGATTCTCATATGCTGAAGAAGACATTCCTTTGGCAGAAAGACCAGAGCTAGATCGTTGGATCTTATCAGAATTGCATACCTTGATTCAGAAGGTTGATAAATTCTATGCAGAATACGAACCTACAAGAGCAGCTAGGGCTATTTCAGATTTTACGCAAGATTATTTGAGTAACTGGTACGTTCGTTTGAGTAGAAGAAGATTCTGGAAAGGAGATTATCAGCAAGACAAGATTTCGGCCTATCAAACACTCTATACTTGTATGGAGACCATCGCAAAGTTAGGAGCTCCTATTGCACCTTTCTACATGGATCAATTGTACAGAGATTTGAATTCAGTCACTAAAAAAGAAAATTTTGAGAGTGTTCACCTGTCACAATTTCCAGAGTTTAACGTCTCCTTTGTAGACAAAGCTCTAGAACGCAAAATGGAGAATGCTCAAACCATCTCATCATTGGTGCTTTCATTACGTGCCAAAGAGAAAATCAAAGTGCGTCAACCCTTGCAAAAGATCATGGTGCCTGTAGACAGTCAAGAACAGAAAGAAGAGATTTTGGCAGTAGCGGGGTTGATCAAGCATGAAGTAAATGTGAAGGAAATTGAGCTGCTAGATGATGCTTCTGATATTTTGGTGAAACAGATCAAACCTAATTTCAAGGTGCTAGGTCCGAAGTATGGAAGAGATATGAAGTTGATTGCGAATGCCGTAAGAGAGTTCACTCAAGCTGATATTTCCAAAGTAGAGAAAGAGGGTAAAATACCTGTTGAAGTTGGCGGAAAAATGATTACCTTGGAGCTCGCTGACGTAGAAATATCCTCAAAAGATATTGAAGGTTGGTTAGTAGCCAATGAAGGAGCTTTGACAGTGGCATTAGATGTTACAATTTCTGAAGCGTTGAGAGAAGAAGGAATTGCACGAGAATTGGTCAATAGAATTCAAAATGCAAGAAAAGATTCAGGATTCGAAGTAACTGATAAAATAAAACTAACTGTTTTAAGGTTTGAAAATTTAGAACAATCAATTAAGACCAATCAAGACTACATCATGAGTGAAACATTAACCAAAGAGTTGGTGTTTGCTGATGAGCTTTCCGAAGGAACAGAAGTAGAATTTGATGGCATTAAAAGTAAAATAGTAATTCAAAAAATGTAAGATTATGGCAGAGTTGAAAACAAGATATTCTGATGATGACTTACAGGAGTTTAAAGAAATCATCCTTGCGAAGATAGCACGTGCAGAAGAGGATTTAGCCTTGTTAAAAAGTTCCTATATGAACGGATTGAACAATGGTACGGATGATACTTCCCCTCAGTTTAAATCATTTGAAGAAGGCTCAGAAACAATGAGCAAAGAAGCCAACGTTCAATTAGCAATCCGTCAAGAGAAGTTTATTCGTGACTTGAAAAACGCATTGATCCGTATTGAAAATAAAACCTACGGAATTTGTAGAGTCACAGGAAAACTCATACAAAAAGAGCGTTTAAAATTGGTGCCTCATGCCACCTTAAGTATTGAGGCAAAAAGACGACAATAAAAAAATCCCGCTTGAAGATGCGGGATTTTTTTATGGGTAGGTTAAGGGTAGTCTGGTGGTCCTAAAATTTGCCAGAATTAAAATATTCCTATCTTAGACGCTCCAAAACAACTAAATGACTAGTCAAATAGATTACCTTGGAATGACCATTGTTTACATCAATATGATCGTACTCTTGATCGTCATTTCCTTAGCCATCCGTCTTTATTTCAAGTACAGCAAGTACATCGATATAAAGAGAAAATACATTCAAAAAAGATCTCAGAGTCTTTAAGAAACTATTTTCATGGAACAATCAATCAACGGCTTCAGTATCGGACTACTCATATGGCAAATTCTTGCACTTGTCTCAGTCATTCTTGTCTTTTTTTTACTACTAAAAATCTATCGTAAGATTTCTAAATTCCTCGATTTAAAAATCAAAATTTTAGAGAAAAAGCTGCATTCTGACGAGGAATAATCGCCTCCCTGTTTTTGGGGAGATTTAAATTTCACCATTTTCGGGGATTGCCTCGAATGTATTTTAACCTATCTTTAGAGTACTTACTTTGTAAGGGGACTTAAACACATTTTGTACTTATGGAACTAGCTGTCAATGCCACGTCGGGGGTTATGGTTTGGCAAATATTAACACTTGTCTTTGTTATTTTAGTAGCCTATTTCGCACTGAAATTCTACATTACAGACAACGCCGATATTTAGAGACTAGAAACTTTTTTAGATCCTTTAATTCAAAATTGAATAAAGGATTTTGTGCTTCTCTTAAGAAGATGTTTCTCTTTTTTGAGATACCTTTGTTTTTATGAAGCATTGTTTCGCTATTGCCTTATTTTTTAGCACTTTCTTTTCTTTTGCTCAACAAAAGATTGTCAAAACTGTTGAGAGTGATGCTCCCTATGTGGAGATCAAAACAGATGGAATTGATAATTTGGTGATTGAAGAATCAGATTCCAATCAGCTAGAGATGATTATTTCCGATGCAGATGGTATGGGAGTTCTGGAAGATTTTAGTTGCAATGATTATAATTGTGTACTTAGTATCAAGACAGAATTGAAAGTGGACAATCCAATTACGAATAAGATCAATCAGTTTCCTTTGCCTCCGCCAACCAATGTAAGCGCAGTCGTAAAGATTCCTAAGAGTAAAAAAGTAACCGTCTTTGGGGAAATGATAGACATTCAAACCGAGGGTTATGAAGGCATCCTTAGAATTTTAATTGACAAAGGAAATGTTCGAATCAAAGGCATTAAAGGAATTACTGAGGTAGACTTATTTGCGGGTACAGTGTACGCCTCCATTGATCAGAACGCTTTGGATATTAAAACGCGAAAAGGTAGGATTTCAGTGAATGAAGAAATCCAAAAATCGCCCTTTCGAAAAAAGATCAAGAAAGCCCATAAATTGGTGGTCAAGTCTATTAATGCCAATGTTGTGTTAACTGAGCAATAGTCAGCAGAATATTCTTATTTTTGTCAGCACAAATTTTCAACATGTCAAAGAAAAGAATCGCAATTCTTACCATCGTTCTCGCCATTTTAATTGATCAGATTGTGAAGATCTATATCAAAACGCACTTCGTTTTAGGAGAAGAGGTGAAGGTTTTTGATTGGTTCCGAATTCACTTTGTAGAGAACAATGGAATGGCCATGGGAATTGAATTGGGAGGAAGTAGTGGAAAACTATTTCTCACTTTATTCCGATTGGTAGCGGTTGTAGGAATTATTTATTGGTTGTCTACCACGATCAAGAATAAGATGCATAATATTGCGGTGATCGCCATCGCCCTCATTTTTGCTGGAGCGGTTGGGAACATCATTGATTCTGTTTTTTACGGAGTCATTTTTGATTCTTCGGCGCATCAAGTAGCCACCTTATTCCCCGAACAACCTTACGGAAAGCTTTTCTACGGACAGGTAGTTGATATGTTCTATTTTCCGATTTGGAAAGGAACTTGGCCCGAATGGATTCCATTTGTTGGTGGAGAACCTGGAGGCTTTTTCAATTACATCTTCAACCCAGCTGATGCTTACATAACAGTTGGAGTTGCTTTGCTCTTTATCTTTAGTAAAAAGGCATTTCCTAAAGAAAACAAGAAGGAAGAAGTCGCTGCTGAATAGGCTAACTAAATTCTAAGTAATTATATAATAAACTTGTAGTCCAAAGCACGAAGTGCGTAGGGCTAAAGGTTAAAATCTGAAGATGACAACTCAATCAATTTCTTCTGGATTCCATAGATGACCAATCCAGCTACGTTTTTAGACCCAGTCTTTAATAAGAGATTGTTTCGGTGACCGTCAACAGTTCTTGGACTAATGAATAGCTTCTCGGCAATCTCATTAGTCGTGTACTCAGCACATATCAATTCCAGCACTTCAATCTCTCTTTTAGATAACAATTTTTTATCAAGGTCACTGCGTATCTTCTTCCCACTAGATGATAGCAGATTTTCATGAATCATCTTCATGACCTTTTCGTTGTAGAAGAATCCTTTTTCATGCACCTCTTTGATGGTAAATACCACATCTTTCGGACTGGTATTTTTTAACAAGTAGGAAGAAGCTCCTACGTCAATCATGTTAATGATAAACGACTTTCCACCGTAACTCGTCAAGGCAATGATCTTAATATCGGGATAATCTTTATGAACCACTTTTGTGGCCTCCACACCATTCAACTTAGGCATTTTAAGATCCATCAGAATAATATCCGGAACCACTTCTGAAGTTTTCAAAAGATCCACGAGTTCGCTACCATCTTCGGCTTCAAAAATTACTTCAAATTCATCTGTCTTCTCCAAAAGAAATCGCATTCCCTTTCTGAAAAGTTGCTCATCATCTGCAATTACAATTTTAATTTTACTGCTCATAGTGTTGGGTGGTTAAAAAATAATTGATACTTCAATTCCTTCGTCGATAGCACTTTTGATGAGAAGATCACCGTTGAGCAACTCAACGCGACTCTCTATGTTTTTCATTCCTAGGCCCTTTTTCTCTTCAATCACTTCGGCACTGAAACCAACGCCGTTGTCTTTATAATTCAATGCAAGTTCATCATCTTTTTTGACAAAGTCAAGGTCTATCTTTTCTGCTTTGCCATGTCGTACTGAATTATTGATCAATTCCTGCACAATTCGGAACACATGCAGTTCCTGTGTGGAGGTTAGGTTTTCAGCAGGATATTCAATATTAGACTCGATATACACCTTCTTACTCATATTGTATTCATCTACCAATTCCTCCAATGCCGACTGTAGTCCAAACTTTTCCAAAATAGGAGGCAACAAATCGTGTGCAATCTTTCTTGCATTGCTCAAGGTTTTATTGGTCACCTTGATGATGTTTTCGTTCACCTTGGTGTACTCATCTGCCGAAAGTTCTCCATCAATCAAGAAATTTGAGTTCAATAAGATGACATTTAATTTGGAACTGATGTCGTCATGCAAATCCTGTGCAATTCGTTTCCGTTCCTTTTCTTGGGTGAGTATGGTAGCGTGAATGATCTCTTTTTGATGACCGATTTCCAATTCCTTCTTCTCCAGTTCCTTTTCCACAATCTTTTTACGAGAGAAAAAGAAGAACAACAACAGAGCCACAGCCATGAGCAACAAAAGGAGAACCCCAATGATGACGATGGTTACGATTTGATTTTCTTCGGAAAATAATTTTTCCATAGGGGACAATGTTGATTGTATTCGAAGATACAAAAAACGACCCCAGATAGTAAAACTTTGCCTCACATAATGAATAAAAAACAGGTATAAATACGGGGTATTTTATACCTATAAAAATTTTGATTGGATTGTCTTAACAAGGTGTTGACTGAGCGAAGTCGAAGTCAGTAGGAAGTGTACTGTGCTGTCTTCGCGAGGAACGAAGTGACGTGGCAATCTTTCCTTCATTGAACGAATATCGGTGAGATCAGCACGATTTCTCCAAAACCTTGATGAAGACAACTAAGAAGCTACTTCCTTCTTACGGAAGTGTTTGTACCATTCTATGAAAAAGAGAATGAGGGATATAGCATATAAAAATGAATTTAATATCCAGATAAACTTAAACCAAAAGGTTTCCATGTCCTTAACATAATTACCAGTAACGAAAATTAAAGTACTGCATAACAAGTAAATGAAGATTCCAGAATTTACAAAAAGAAACTTTCTACTTTGGGAATTAACACTATCAAAGAAGTATACGACTGAATAGATTATGATAGGAAGAGAACAGATAACAACCTCCATCAAATTAAAGGCATTGAGATTTGTGCCAGTTGGTAATACAAGAGTAGGTAGTAGAAGTGAAATCAACGAAGTGATGATTATTATGAATTTTTTTATCCTAGAATTTCTTATAAGTGTAAAATAAAAAAGACTCAATATTATAAACTGTCCAATAAAATAATAGTGAGACATAAATAAATTTTGTTTGTAGACTTTTCCATAATATTCTGTAAGAATTTGGATAATACCAGTATAGACTAAGTACAGAAATAAAACTCTATAAGAATGATTTTCAGTTTTCATTCTTATAGAGTAGATA
>CAZTFN010000147.1:0-9673 GCA_964612905.1 uncultured Flavobacterium sp.
TTTTTCCAGGTTGCCGTGTTCAATGGTTTGTTTGCAGGAGCACTTACCTTGGTTCCATAAGGTTTGAGAGCTGCATCATACTTCTGCTCCTCTTCATTATACACCACTAAATCAGGTTTCTTCGCCATATCTCAAATAAAAAGCAAAATTACGACAAATAAAATGATAACTCCTATCTTAGCTGCTAGCATGCAATCAACCTACATCATCATGGGCGTAAGTGGCTGTGGAAAATCGACCATCGCCCAAAAATTATCCGAAAAAACTGGAATTCCTTTTGTTGATGCGGATGATTTTCATCCCACTCAGAACATTGAAAAAATGTCACAAGGGATTCCTTTAAATGATGAAGATCGACTTCCTTGGCTGGAAAATCTGAATGCATTTTTACAAAAAGAATCCACCAATAACGGAGCCATTTTGGCTTGCTCTGCTTTGAAAGAAAGTTATCGAAAGATACTCTCCTCAAATATTTCAGTGGCTTGGATATATTTGAAAGGAGACTTCAACACAATTTATTCTCGATTGAAACAAAGAAAGAATCACTTTATGGATTCTAATTTGCTTCAATCTCAATTTGATACTCTAGAAGAACCTACCTATGGAACTCACATTTCAATTGATCAAACTCCAGAAACCATTGTCCAATCCATTCTCAATACTTCAACTCCCATGAAGAATAGTTTTGGTATTATAGGATTAGGTGTAATGGGCAAAAGTCTTGCCTTGAATGCTGCCGAAAAAGGTATTACTGTCTCTGTATACAACCGTGCAAGTGAAGGCGAAGAATTCATTGTTCAGAACTTTGTAGACGAGCATAAAAACTTCTCATTCTCTGGACATACCGAGTTGGAGAGTTTTGTTGATTCTCTGGAACGGCCAAGAAATATCTTGCTCATGGTAAAGGCGGGAATTGTGGTTGATAAGGTCATAGAATCTATTGTACCTTATTTGTCTGAAGACGACATCTTAATTGATGGTGGAAATTCTTATTACCCAGATACTCAAAGAAGGTTTCAAGAACTCCAAGCAAAAGGAATTCGCTTCGTTGGAATGGGTGTATCAGGTGGAGAAAGCGGAGCCAGAAAAGGTCCATCCATGATGCCTGGGGGTGATTATGAATCTTATGCGAAAGTAGCAGACGTTTTAGAAACGCTAGCAGCCAAGGATAAAAAAGGAAATTCATGCTGCGCCTATGTTGGTAATGAAGGTTCAGGTCATTTTGTAAAAATGATTCACAACGGCATGGAATATGGCGAAATGCAGCTCCTTGCTGAAGTATATCAATTGTTGTCAAAAACGAAATCCTACGATGAAATTTCAGAAATTTTATCCGAATGGAATTCAGGAGAACATCACAGCTTTTTGCTAGAAACCACGATCAAGATATTACAGGAAAAAGATGAAAATGGATATGTCTTGGATCAAATTTTGGACAAATCTGGAAGTAAAGGAACAGGTTCTTGGTCGGTACGCACCGCTTTAGAATTAGGTAAGGCACCAAGCGTGATGACAGCAGCCTTATTTGAAAGGTACATCTCATCCCTGAAATCAGATAGAGAGAATTTTTCAAAAAAACTTTCTGTACGCAACGAATCAACTGAATCAATAGATATTAATGTATTAAAAGATGCATTTCTTTTCGCAAAAACCATCAACTTACAACAAGGTTTTGAAGTGATTCGAAATGCTTCAGAGGAATTTAACTGGGACATCAACTTATCTGAAGTTGCCAGAATCTGGACCAATGGATGTATTATCAAATCTGCACAAATGGAAAAGATCTCTGAGATTTTTATGAGAGTTTCTAATTTGTTAGATGATTCATCAACTTTTGAACAACTTTCAAATAGTGAAAAAGCAACACAAGAGATCATTGCATATGCTGGTAAGCATCGAATTGCCTCGTCTTGTTTTAGCAATGCTTTTAACTATTGGGTTTCTATGACCACAGAAAAACTACCAGCTAATTTAATTCAAGCGCAACGCGATTTCTTTGGAGCTCACACCTTTCAAAAAGTAGGAGATTCAACCGGAACATTTTACCACCATCAATGGAATAAATCATGATAGAATACAAACTTTTAACTGCAATCTTTGTCGGAATTGCAGTTCTTCTCATCCTAATTTTACGATTTAAAGTTCAGGCTTTTCTTTCCTTATTGATTGCCAGCATTGTTGTTGGAATTATTGCAGGAATGAATCCCAATGATATTATCACGACCATGAAAAATGGGATGGCAAGTACCTTAGGCACTGTGGCCACAATTGTTGGATTGGGAGCTATGTTTGGCGCTATTCTAGAGGCTTCTGGAGGTGCTCAGACGTTAGCGAATTTTTTATTGAAGAAATTTGGTGAGAAAAACGCTTCTTGGGCGCTCATGCTTACGGGCTTTTTTGTAGCCATCCCTGTGTTCTTTGATGTGGCTTTTATCATCTTAATTCCACTACTGTATTCGCTTCAAAGGCGAACCAAAAAATCTCTGTTATTATATGCTATTCCATTATTAGCTGGATTGGCCATTACGCATTCCTTCATTCCACCAACCCCAGGACCTGTTGCCGTAGCAGACATTCTAAAGGCAGATTTAGGTTGGGTTATTTTAGTTGGTTTTATTGTAGGAATTCCGACTGCCATTGTCAGCGGTCCTGTATTTGCAAAATACATCAGCAAAAAAATTCACATCGATGCCCCTCAATTGGTTTCCGAAGAAACTACCTCCAACAGTTTTCCCTCAGTAGGATCAATTGTTACCATCATTGGAGTTCCTATTGTTCTCATTGTTATTAATACCGTTTTAGATACAATTAACACCACAGAAGGGGATCTGCTCCACAGTATAAAACCTTGGTTGAAAATGATTGGGCACCCATTCAGTGCGTTAATCATTGCAAACTTATTGGCCTGGTATTTCTTGGGGATCCGCCGTCATTTTACCAAAGAAGCCCTTTCAAAAATCACATCAAAATCTATGGAACCTGCGGGAATTATCATTCTGTTGACAGGTGCTGGAGGTGTATTCAAACAAATGCTCATCAATACTGGAATCGGAAAAATGCTTGCTGATCAAATCGCAAGTAGCGGAATCAGTTTGGTGCTTCTATCTTTTATTATTGCAGCTCTTGTAAGAATACTCCAGGGTTCTGCAACCGTTGCCATGATTACTGCAGCTGGTGTTGTTGCTCCGTTAATGGCGAGTTCCATAGACGGTATTGACAAAGCTTTCTTAGTGATTAGTATTGCAGCAGGCGCTTCTATTCTATCACATGTAAATGATAGCGGTTTCTGGCTCGTGAGTAAATATGTTGGATTGGACGAAAAACAAACTTTTAGAAGTTGGACGGTAATGACCGTACTTTTATCCTTAACTGGATTTACAACTGTTTTCTTGCTATCGCTCTTTTTCTAAGTATTAGACCATCATAGATTCACATTGATTTTTACTTCGTTGCCCGTGAATTTTTATTTAATTTTGCGGTTTGATTTTTAGTTGATTAAAAATGTCTGAAGAAAAGAAATCACTCAATTTTATTGAGCAAATTATTGAAGAGGATTTGGCAAACGGAATGCCAAAAGAAAACTTGCGCTTTCGTTTTCCTCCAGAACCAAACGGTTACCTTCATATTGGTCATACAAAGGCCATTGGTATTAGCTTTGGTTTAGGTGAACATTACAATGCGCCTGTAAACTTGCGTTTTGATGATACAAATCCTGCAAAAGAAGAACAAGAATATGTAGATGCGATCAAAAATGATGTGGCTTGGTTGGGTTATCAATGGGCCAATGAATTGTACTCTTCAGATTATTTCCAGCAACTATATGATTGGGCAATTCAACTGATCAAAGGTGGAAAGGCATATGTAGACAGTCAGTCTTCCGAAGAAATTGCAGAACAAAAAGGAACGCCAACTCAGGTAGGTTCTAACAGTCCTTATAGAGATCGTTCTGTTGAAGAGAATTTGGAATTGTTCCAGAAAATGAAAAACGGCGATTTCAAAGAAGGCGAACATGTGTTGCGAGCTAAGATCGACATGAGCAGTCCGAATATGTTAATGCGTGATCCGATCATGTACAGAATCTTATTCAAACATCACCATAGAACTGGCGATGATTGGTGTATTTACCCAATGTACGACTGGACCCATGGTGAAAGCGATTATATCGAACAAATCTCACATTCGTTGTGTTCTTTGGAGTTCAAACCTCATCGTGAATTGTACAACTGGTTCCGAGATAATGTATATGAATACAGTAAATCGGAATTGCCGTTGATTCCAAAGCAACGCGAATTCTCTCGTTTGAATTTGAGTTATACCATCATGAGCAAACGAAAGTTGAAAAAATTGGTAGATCAAGGGATTGTATCTGGATGGGATGACCCTAGAATGCCAACGATTTCTGGACTCAGAAGGCGTGGCTATACACCAGCTTCCATCAGAAGTTTTGTAGAAACTGCGGGAGTTTCAAAAAGAGAAAATGTGATTGATGTAGCCCTATTGGAATTCAAGATTCGCGAAGACTTGAATAAAACTGCCAATCGTGTGATGGGAGTTTTGGACCCAGTGAAATTGGTGATTACCAACTATCCTGAAGGGCAAGAAGAAATGCTACAAGCAGAAAACAATCAAGAAGATGAAGGTGCTGGATTTAGAGAAGTTCCGTTTTCTAGAGAATTGTATATCGAAAAGGCTGACTTCAAAGAAGAAGCGAATAGAAAATTCTTTAGATTGACTTTGGGTAAAGAAGTTCGTTTGAAAAATGCATACATCATCAAAGGTGAAAGCGTCGTAAAAGACGACGAAGGCAATATCACAGAGATTCACTGTACCTATGATCCTAAGAGTAAGTCAGGAAGTGGCACTGAAGAAAGCATGCGTAAAGTAAAAGGAACCTTGCATTGGGTATCCATTCAACATGCAGTAGAGGCTGAAGTAAGAGCTTATGATCGATTGTTCTCAGATGAAGCACCAGATAGTCATAAGGACAAAGACTTTATGGAGTTTTTAAATCCAAATTCTTTGGAAGTGATCAATGCTTTTGTAGAGCCTAGTTTGCAATCGGCAAATGTGAGAGATCGATTCCAATTCCAACGTTTGGGATATTTTGCTGTGGATGATGATTCAACTCCTGAGAAACTAGTCTTCAACAAAACAGTTGGACTAAGAGATACTTGGGCGAAGATGAATAAAAAGTAATCTTACATCAAGATTTATATATAAAAAAGCCGAGGCGATACTGAATCAAGTTCAGCATAAATCGCTTCGGCTTTTTTAGGTTTTATAATTTTAAGGGATAGAAACCGAACAAGGTTCCACTCCATTAAATGTGCCTTCCGTACTGTAGTAATCAAATTGATTTTTTCCACCTTCAATCGATCCTGTAACGCATGAAAAAGTTGGAGTATCTCCAATGAAACCAGCTGCGCTCACCAATGTTCCATCTGAGTTTACAAAAACTCCTTGAAAATTCATTTCACTGGTAAATTTTGGATATTTCGCATCTGAGACTCCTTCTATCGTATAGTCTGTAATGGTTACTTCTGTAAAATCATCATTATAGGTGTATGCGACGGTGGCCTTTTGATCTGGGTTTGATTCTGACGTGTATAAAATTGATGTGCTTGTACTCATAATGTAAGTTTTTTAACGGTTAATTTGTTTGAATACAGAAAATTAAACGAACCCACCTAAATACAAGGAGGTATAAATACGTATCTTGTTTTTTACGTAGAAACACCTAGTTCTAAAAATGAAGAAACCGAAGCAAGACAAATTTATTGAGTCTTACTTCGGTTTTACGCTCTCAACTGAATTTATAATTAAAAACAAACGTCCACTAAGCCTTCATTTTTAATTAAGGAGCTGGATTTGGAATCACAGCATGTACTGCTTCAATTTCTCCCAAAATCTCTTCCGAAAGATCAAAGTTGATACTTCCAATATTCTCTTTTAACTGATCCATTTTGGTAGCTCCAATAATATTACTGGTCACAAATGGCAATTGATTGATGAATGCAAGCGATAACTCGGACAAGGTCATTCCATGCTTCTCAGCGATCTTCAAATATTCTCTTACCGCAGTTGTCGCTCCGTCTCCTTTATATCTTGCAATAAATTGTGGAAATAAGGTTCCTCTGGCTCCTTCAGGTTGTTTTCCGTCCAAATATTTTCCAGATAAAACCCCTTGTGCTAAAGGTGAGTATGCCAATAGTCCAATATTTTCTCTCATAGAAACTTCGGACATTCCATACTCATATGCTCTATGAATTAATGAATACGAATTCTGAATGGTACTCATTCTAGGAAAGTTATTTTCTTCGGCTGTTTGCAGATACTTCATCGTTCCCCAAGGTGTTTCGTTGGACAAACCAACATGACGAATCTTTCCTGATTTTACCAACTGATCTAAAGTTTCTAAAATCTCATAGTGATTCTCCGCTTCTTCTCGAGAAGTTGCAAATGGATAATCACGCACTCCAAAACAATTCACACCACGCTCTGGCCAGTGCAATTGATACAAATCGATGTAGTCTGTTTGCAGTCTTTTAAGACTTCCTTCCACAGCTTCAATAATCGCCTCTTTCGCAAATCCATTGGATCTGATATGAGCGGTATAAGGTCCAGCTCCAGCAATCTTACTTGCCAAAACGACTTTGTCTCTATTTCCATTTTTCTTGAACCAAGTCCCAATGATCTCCTCCGTCTTTCCATAGGTTTCTTTGGACGCAGGTACTGCATACAATTCAGCTGTATCCCAAAAGTTCACCCCTTGATCTAAGGCATAGTCCATTTGTTCGTGCCCCTCTGCTTCGGTGTTCTGCTTTCCCCAAGTCATGGTTCCCAAGCAAATTTTACTCACCTTCACATCGGTATTGGGTAGTGTTGTGTATTTCATAGTTTCAATAATCAATTGATCTAATAATCAAATAATTTAATGCTGAACTCCAAGCCACATTAAATTATCTCATTATTGAATTATTAACTTATTAATTAAGTATCGCGTTGATTCCAGGTAGTGTTTTTCCTTCTAGTGTTTCTAACATGGCTCCTCCTCCAGTGGAAACGTAGCTTACTTTATTAGCAAAACCAAATTGCTTCACAGCTGCAACAGAATCACCTCCTCCAACGAGAGAAAACGCCCCATTTTGAGTAGCCTTATCGATTGAATTCCCTAAAGCAATGGTTCCTTTGGCGAATGATTCCATTTCGAAAACGCCCAAAGGTCCGTTCCATAAAATAGTTTTGGACTCATTGACTACTTTGTCAAACATCTCTACCGTTTTTGGACCTGCATCCAATCCTTGCCATCCATCTGGGATTTGATTCACATCCACTATTTGAGTGTTTGCGCTATTACTAAAATCGTCCGCAGCAATCACATCCACAGGAATATGAACTTGTACATTCTTTTCTTTCGCTTTTGCCAAGATTTCCAAAGCAAGATCCATTTTATCGTCTTCACAGATCGAATCACCAACGCTTCCGCCTTGTGCTTTGATAAACGTGTAGGTCATTCCTCCTCCAACGATTAAATGATCTACTTTGTCTAAAATATTTTCGATCACCGTAATCTTAGAGGACACTTTTGCTCCACCTAAAACGGCCAATACGGGCTTTTCACTGTTATTCAATACTTTATCGATACTTTCAATTTCCTTCGCCAATAAGTTTCCAAAGCATTTGTGTTCTGGAAAGAACTGAGCGACAATGGTGGTAGAAGCATGTGCTCTATGTGCAGTTCCAAAGGCATCATTTACATACACATCTCCCCATTGAGAAAGTTGTTCTGCAAAACCTTCATCACCCGCTTTTTCCTCTCCATGGAAACGGAGATTTTCTAACAACAAAATTTCTCCATCTTCTAAATTCACAACAGCTTCAGCTACATTGTCTCCAATACAATTGTCCACAAACTTCACCTGCACACCAATTACTTCGGATACTTTTTCCACAATATGCTTTAAAGAATACTTTTCTTCAACACCTTTCGGTCTTCCTAAGTGCGACATCAAAATTGCAGACCCGCCATCTTCTAGAACTTTGATGATCGTAGATTTCGCTGCTTCTATTCGCGTGGTATCGGTCACTTCAAAGGCATCATTCAATGGAACGTTAAAGTCGACTCTTATTAATGCTTTCTGATTTTTGAAATTAAAATCCTGGATAGTTTTCATCTGTGTGTTTCTTTTGATCAAAAATAACCATTTCAAGAGGTTTTTCAGGTATCTAAATGGTAAAATCTAATGTAACGTTTTCGTTGTTTTTTGGAGCAGTAAAGTTGCAAAGACTCAAAGGTTCAAAGTAGATCTATCATTGTTGATATTAATCTTCCCTATTTGTGTATCTGACATGTAATATCATCTATATTTGTCACATGCCTTTCGATAGCATCATTGGACAAGAACACATCAAAACACATCTGCAAACTTCTGCGCAGAATGGTCGGATTCCGCATGCACAATTGTTTGTAGGAAAGGAGGGTTCTGGGACTTTGCCCATGGCTGTTGCCTATGCGCAATTCTTGTTGGAATTATCATCCAGCAATCCAGAAGCAACTCGATTGAAAGCTTCCAAGCTTCAACATCCAGATTTGCATTTTGCCTTTCCTGTCACTACCAATGGTTCCGTTAAGAAACATCCAGTAAGCGATTTGTTCTTGGAAGATTGGCGAGCCTTCTTGGATGAGCAACCCTATGGAAGTTTGTTCAACTGGTTGCAGTTTATTGGTGTTGAGAACAAGCAAGGACTGATTGGAGTTGATGAAGCACAGGACATTGTAAAGAAGCTCAAGTTGAAATCCTATGAAGGTGGATTCAAAGTGATGGTCATTTGGATGGTAGAAAAAATGAACATTGCTGCAGCCAACAAATTGTTGAAACTCATTGAGGAACCACCGACAAAAACCATCTTCTTATTGGTGACCGAAAACGAAGATCAGATCATCAATACGATCAAATCGCGTTGTCAGGCATTACATTTTCCAGCCTTGAGTGAAGAGATGATTGCTCAAACTTTGGTTGAACGCGAGCAAGTTTCAGAAAACGAAGCTTCCAAAATTGCACATCAAGCAGAAGGAAATTACAACAAAGCCGTTCACCTTTTACACCAAGATTCCAATGATCTACAATTCGAGCAGTGGTTTATTACCTGGATACGCGCAGCGTTTCGCGCCAAAGGAAATGCCGCTGTCATTCAAGATTTGGTGGCTTGGTCCGATGAGATTGCCAAATCAGGAAGAGAAACCCAAAAGCGATTCTTAGCCTATTGTCTGCAATTCTTCAGACAAGCATTGCTATTGAATTACCAATCTCCAGAACTGGTCTTCTTAGAAACCCAAACACCGAAGTTTGACCTCAAAAAATTTGCCCCCTTTGTGCACAGTGGAAACATTCAAGAGATCAACAAAGAATTGAATACTGCACTCTACCACATTGAGCGCAATGGAAATGCGAAGATTATTTTGTTAGATCTGAGCATGAAATTGACGCGGTTTTTGCATAGCAAAGGAAAGTAAAGTATAACATCTAATACATTACCTATCTTCCTTAATAGAGTGATTGTCTACTTTACCCCATCGACACAACTTACACAGGTGTAAAAATATTTTTCTACCTTCATGTAACCTTTTCCAAAAACCGTGGTTTACAGAATAGAAACCAACTAAAAAACACAC
>CAZTFN010000148.1:0-9596 GCA_964612905.1 uncultured Flavobacterium sp.
GTGACAGCTGACCAGTTCATGTATAGAGAAACAAAGCTCTATCTTAGATCGTTGGTTAATTCTGTTGATCGAACGGAAGTGGATTTCAAGATCGTTGCAGCGAAAGGAGAAACGGTGGAAAGTATCCGTTCGATCAATACCGAAATAGGAATTGATTTGATTGTTCTAGGGCCTAAAAGTAACTCCATTAAAGATGAGGTATTCTTAGGAGCTACTTCTGGAGGTATCATCAAACAAACAGAAATTCCGGTCTTGGTAATTCCTGAAGGATATTCTTTCAAACCATTTACTAAGGCATTAACTGCCTTTAAATCTGGAGCGTTAAGAAAAGAAGGGATGTTGACTCCGTTGCAATCATTCATCGATAAGTTTGGAACCAAAGCGAATTTATTATTGGTAAAAACACCCGATTATACAGCTGAAGACTTGGTGATTGATGCATCCTTAAAGGCCATTGAAAATACCTTTACCGAGACTGAAAATGCAACCATCTTCCAAGGAGTGTCAGAGCATTTCCAATCGAATAACCCAGATTTGTTGTGTGTGTTTAGACGTAAAAGAGGATTCTTCCAAAAGCTTTGGGAAAAGAATACTGTTTTAAAATCTGAGTTCCATACCACAGTTCCGTTATTGGTTCTTTGTGGAAGACAATAGTTAAAGGGGATTAGCCCCGCCCGAACGTAGCGTTCGGTACGGGCGGGTCAGCTGGCTAGAGTCTATTTATAATGCTATGAAAAAAGAAGAAGAGTTCTTTGTTTATATACTCTTTAGCAATACTTTTGAAAGATTCTATGTTGGTATGACAAATGACTTGAAAAGAAGGCTAAAACAGCATAATTCGAATCAAGTTCTATCAACAAAAGCATATTCTCCATGGTCAATGGTTCACAACGAAAAATTTGACACTAGAGAAGAAGCCAGACGCCGAGAAAAATACTTGAAGTCAGCTGGCTAGAACCAGTTCTATGATATAAAAATGATATGGGGCATTAGCTCAGCTGGCTAGAGCGCTACGCTGGCAGCGTAGAGGTCATCGGTTCGACTCCGATATGCTCCACAAAAAAAGGTTTCAGAATCACTCTGAAACCTTTTTTGATTTTATTAGTTTGATTTTTAGAATGTCTCAACCACTCTACCGAGAATTGTTTCGTTTGATGTCTTTCTTTTAATCCGGGAGGGAATTCGTTTCTTACTTTTTAGAATTACCACAACGAAGATCAATACAAGTGCACAGAATGCGATAAAACTGTCTCCAATCATTGAGTAAACCGTCGTAGTTCCTTGGGTTGGTAATTGCGTGACCATCACTTTGCTTTCATCGGTAAAGTGATCCATTTCACGCAACACTTTTCCAGTATAATCGGTTCCAATGGTCAAGCCATTGCTAGTTTGTCTAATAAAATTGAAACCTTGTTCTATGGCTCTAAATCGAGTCATATCCGTGTGTATTGGATCAATTTCTTTCCAGTCTCTACTGGGCGATAGCAAAATGTCAGCACCTTTTGCTTGCTTCAAATAATCCGGAAAATCCATGTCAAAGCAGATGGCTCCAGCGATGGTTCCATATTCCGTTTCTATCTTTTGAATTCCAGTTGCTTTGTTATTACTGATAGGAGCCTCCACACCTGGAACTGAAATTCCTTTCCAGTAGTCCATCACTTTCTCACCTTTTTTATTGAAAACCACAAATTTGTTCTCTAAAAACTTAGGATTTGACGGGTCGATGACAGCCATCGCAACACCTAAGTAAAAGTCGTGCTTCGCTGCAATATCACTTGCTTGCTCATAAAATTTGGTTTCGTCTTCTTTTAAGATTACACCACTTCCCTCTGCCCAAAAAACAAGATTGGCTCCAGCTTTGGCTTCAGCAATACTTTTGTCAAATAAATAGGTATTTAGTTTGGAAGTATTCAGTCTGGCTTGAATCTTCGCCTCGTGTGCGGTTTCTTTATTGTTCAATCTAGGAATATCAACCATAGCATTCAAACTATCCAGTGCAGAAATTGAAGCAATACGAACGGTTGTTGGATTTTCTTGTTGTAGTAGCGTTCTCTGTCCACCAAAGATTAATGTGATTGCTAATACTGAAGCATATACTAAAGATCCTTTTTTGATTTTTCTCAAATCATTTCTGTGTTCATATACCCAGTTCACTACTGATGCAAACCAAGCAATTAAAAAAGTAATATAACCCATTCCAAATACCGATACAGATTGTAGCAACATGGTTTGCGATTCTTGTGTATAGGCGAAATGTCCCCAAGTTCCATAGGCATTCAATAGGTGATAGCCATATTCCATCAAAACAACAGCTGTGGGGAAAATCAACGTACTTAGGAAAGAAGCCCTTTGTTTCTCAAAAAAAGAATCAACGAAATAAGGTATGGTGGCAAAAAGGCCAAAAATACTAGCAATCATTAGTGATGCAGCAACAGGTAAGAAAGGCACCACATCAAAACCAATATAATAACCTGTAGTGATCACAACAAAAGCAAGCAAGAAACCTTGCCAACGTTTAACTTGTCGAACAGCAAATAGGAGTAAAGGAATAAAGATCCAAATGGCAAAAAAGACTGAATATTGTCCATTAGCGAACATGGACAGGATCAGTAATACAGACAGAAATGTGAGTTTTTTAACGAGTTTCATTTTTTCGGATGATTGAATTAATATGGCTGCAATATCCATTCAATTCACTCACAGAAATAGAGGTTTGTGTTGAAACGTCGTTTTAAGGGGTTGAATTACAACTCCTTTTATTTGTTTTGATTGCTACAAATTCTCCACAAGCTGAATGTTGTTTCCAACAGTATCATTAAAGACGGCATATTTCACCGTTCCCATGGTAGCAGGCTTGATGCTGAACTCAACACCTAGTTTTGTGAGTCGGTCATATTCTTCATCAACACTATCCACATCAAACTGGGTATAAGGAAATCCAGCTTCCAACAAGGCATCTTGAAAGACCTTGGAGGGTTCAAAATGCAAAGGTGCAGGTTCTAGTAGGAGTTCTACTCCGTCTTGATCTTCAGGAGATACTAAGGTAATCCATCGGTCTCCATTGCCTAAAGGAGCGTCTTTCTTTTTTAAAAAGCCTAATTTTTCGGTGTAGAATTGGAGTGCTTTTTCTTGGTCTCTAACGGGAATGCTAATAATGGTGACTTTCATAAGGTTTATTTTTGGTTGATGCCCTCAAAATTCAGGAATTCAAATTCAACTTATTTCTTGAAAGTTGCTCTTTTTGATATTGACTGGGTGATTTTTTGGTTTTTCCTTTGAATAGGGTACTGAAAGAACCGAGGCTTTCAAATCCGACTTGAAAGCAAACTTCTGTCACTGATATTCCAGTTTTGAGGAGTTCTTTGGACTTTTCAATGCGCTTGTCAATTAAATACTGTCTTGGAGTCATTCCGTAATATCGTTTGAATAACCGCAACATATGATACTTTGAAATGAATCCAATTTTTGATAGAAAGTCTAAGTTGAGTTTTTTGTCGTAATTATTATCAATAAAGCTCCGAACACCAATAATTGCCTCTATTTGTTGCTCATTGGAAAACATAGAAGCTTTCAGTTGACTTAGCTTATCTTGATAATATGACATGATTGATTGTTGGTGTACATAATGTACATCTGATTTAAAGTTACTCTTTTTCTGCTAACATGACCGAAGTTTTATCACCTTTTAAACTGAATCCTTTAGATATACAGTACATTTGTGAAGCAAATACAGAACTCAAAAATTATGTTCAGATCTATTCTTACTACCATGCTTTTAAGCATCCTATTCATTGCTTGCCAACCCAATGCAACTTCTGTGGATCAACAATCTCCTAACGGATATAAAACAGGTATTGTAGCGCCTAAAAATTATACCGCTACAAAAGGTGATACTTTAAAGGTTCTTTCTTGGAATGTGGAGCATTTCATTGATACGCATGACAATCCGTATACACAAAATAGACGCGAGAACACAGGGTATAAAATGGAAGGGAGAGTGTCTCTTTTGGTGGAAGCTTTGAGAAAAGCAGATGCTGATATCGTGGTTTTACAAGAGTTTGAACACATTCAATTTCTACAACAAATTGCCAAAGATTCTTTGCCAGAGTTGGGATATCAATTCTTTGCGGATAACGAAAGTCCTGGTTGGTACATGAATGTGGTCGTAATGAGCAAAGTGCCTCTCGGAATCATGTATGGCTATGGAACAGTGACAACACCCGTAAAATATGTGGATGACAAAACGGGAGAAGAGAAGTACGAAACACAAAGCAGAATCAATACGCGTTTGTGGTCCGTAGATGTTTTGGTGAATGATGACTATTCTTTCTTATTGACAGGTGTTCACTTGAAAGCAGGAAGAGGCCCAAGAAATGTTGCCATGCGTTTGAGTCAGTTGCAATTTTTACAAGGTCAACATAAACGTTTTCTGCGAGAAAATCCGAATAGAAATATTTTGATGGTTGGCGATTTTAACGCAACTCCAGATAGCGATGAAATTCAGTATTTGCTGAATGAAACTGCTTCGCCGAAGTTTGTCAACAATTTAACCGATAGTATTTTTAGTCATCCAGCTGACGAACCAAAATGGCGAATTGATCATATTCTTCCAAATGTGAATATGCAATCAGAATTGATTGAAAACTCTTTGCAGGTAAAGTACTACTTCGACAAAGAAACCCAGCGAAAATTGGCAGATCACCTACCGCTGATCGCTGAGTTTGTGACAAAAGAAATGGATTGATTCTTACATACTTTTTCCTTCCGAATGTTTGGTAAGTTCTAACAAGGTCTTACTTTGATCAATATTGGTATAATCCAATTTGACAAAACCATATTTTTGATGGAAGTAGGCCGTTAGTGATGTTTTTCCTAGGTTACTTTTTGCAGTAGATTCCACAACCAAGCACTCCAAATCTCCAAAGGGGGTTGAGATGGTTTTTTTGGCAGTGATTTCATAATCATATTTGTTGTCAATAGTTCCTTCCCAAGTTTTCCAGCGTTTGTCGCCCCATTGACTTCCAATTTGTAGGTTCCAATTCCATTTGGTTCCCACTTTATAAGGAGCTTTGATATAAGGAAATGGATTCAATTCTAAGATTCTGAAATATTGATCTCTGGGTGGATGCATCCAAATATTGGCTTCGTTTTCAATGATTCCCGACATGGAGTATGGTGCATTTTCTTTGTATCGATAAGAGATGGCGGTTTGATAATAGTCGGGATCGAATTGACTCATAGGATTTCCGTTCAAGGTTCCAATGATGACGTTTTTTACTACTCCTGAATCTTCGCTAGTTTCATCCACAAAATCCCAATGTTCGTTATCATCGTGAACTTTGAAATATTGCAACTCATTCTCTGGAGTAAAGTGTTGAAAATCATACGTAAATTTTGAGCCAACCTTAAAAACTTCGTTGTTGTAATTGTACTTGTTTTCATCTTTGTTGAGCTCGTCAAACTTTTCGATAGAGATTCCAGAGGTGCTGGTTACGAGGTCATAAGTTGTCTGAGGTTTCTTTTCTAAAGAGGTACAGCTCGCCAAGGACATCAGAAAGGCAAGGAGCAAAATAGTAATTGTTTTCACGGTGATTTTTTTAATTCTTATGCAAGATGCAAAGCCAACCTGTGAAGCCTAGTTAATAAGCGTTAATGAGTGTTAATCGGAAGAAGTTTTTTTAATAGATAGATGTTCTAATTTGTTTTAAATCATTAAAAATCGGATTACTCATAATACTCGTAGACATATCGTTCTACATATTTTATGTGCCCATTTTTTTCTTTGAAGACTGTTTTTATTAAAAGTCCATTTTGATATTCAAAGATTTTTTCATTCAATAGATTTCCTTCTAGATCCACCTTGATTGATTTTAAGATTTGACCTATAGAATTCCTTTCATACTTATAGGCAGAGTTATCACGTGATCGAAGATAGATCAACTCTCCATTTTCATATTTAGATTCTAGCTTGTTTGTAGCGTTGAACTTAGATATGAAACCTTTATCATCGTGTTTAAAGGTGCTTGTCGTAATGCCCTTGAAGGATTTTATTTTATGAATAAGACCGTCTTTATAATGATATGTTTCACAGCCCTCCAATTTGTATTCTTTATAAAGTGCATCTTTCCAATAATCACAACTTTTGATGAGTTTTTGCTCAGAATCGTATTCATATATAGACAACTCTTTGGTTTTATCCTCCAGCGAAATCCATTCAGTTCTTAGCATTTGGTGATGCGCATTATATTGCGATGTGATTTCCCAATATTCGTTCTGACCTGAGCCATAATATTCGCGCTCTCTTGTAAGGTCTCCATTTTTTGCAAAATATCGAATGGCTTCAAGTGATTCTTTCTTTAGTTTACCGTTTTTATCAAATCTCTTAGCATATTCTTTCAAGGACTTCACCTTCTGTTCTTTAAAAATACGGTGGTATGAATTGTCTGTGAAGTAGAAACCCTTCTTTTGACTAAATACAAAAAACGGAACCAACATTAATACTAATAATGAGATTCTGAATCTTTGTGTGATCATAGCAATCATTTTCTTATCCTATATCATTATTAATCTCTACCCAGTATCCATCAATGTCTTGAAAATAGATTTGTAGGATTCCATCATCACGAACGTGGATTTTGTTGGGATTGTCTTTCCAATCGGTGAATTCAATTCCCAATTTCCTCAAATGATCCACAACTTTATGGATATCCGGAGTTGCCAATGCAAAATGAACGGCTTTGTTGATCTTGATCTCGGCATTGGGTCGATGGATCAAGTGCAATTCTTTTCCTTCGCCTAAAGACAACCATCTTGTTTTAGAATCTAAAGACGGATTGGGGATTTCTTCCAACGCCAAAACTTTTTGATAGAATTCAATGGAGCGATCTGCATCTTTGACAGAAATCGCGATATGATTGAATGAAATATTGAACATATTAATACCTCCAACTCTTCAAGTCAGCACCTTTAGGAGCCACATTCTTGACTTTCTCCACATACTTTTTGATGAACATTCTGTGATATCGTAATCTGCTGATGTGGTTGCCATTTTCATGATCACCGTTCCAACAATGCTCAGCTCTATCACCATAATCCACTTCACCATTATAATAGGGAGCGGTTGTTTCTGAAAGGATTTCTTCAGCCAAATACACGGCATTATTTAGGTAGTAGTTGTCCATATCACCGCAGTACAAATGAATCTTGTTCTTCCAATCGTTTCCATGTTTTGCCCAATCTCTTTTGAGAATGTACGCCAAATCGTAATTCTCCTTCCAGTAAGCAGCAACTTCTTTGTCGATGTCTCCAGTGATGGGATCCCAGATTCTTTTTGGATATCCTTCTTCATCAATCGGCGAATACGTAGCTTCCCAAATGTCCCATTGTTGACCAGATCGACCTTTGGAACCGAGTACCAGTTCTCTGTAGTTCATGTCGCGCAATGTCGCGTCTACATTTCCTAAATAATCACGATGACCCGCCACTAAGGTTTTTCTGAAGGTTCCTTCCTGATAATAGGCATTTTCATCTTCGTAAATGTTTACCAGACAATAGGCTCTAAAATCGATCGGATCTGGACAGGCCGCAAAGCACATTCCGTATTCTTTCGGATACTTTACTTGAACGGCCAAGGCTTCCCAGCCACCCGTACTTCCTCCATAAACAAATCGCGACCAACCTTCTCCGATTCCTCTGAATTCCTTTTCGATGTAGGGAATCAATTCATGTGTGATCGCATCGCCATACGGACCTTGTGCTTCGCTGTTCACGGCATAGGAGTCGTCATAGTAAGGTGTTGGATGTTGAATTTTAATCGCAAGGACTCTTGGGAAATTCGGTCCCGTCCATGTCTTGTAAAAGTCATACGCTTCTTGTTGAACAGTTAAATTGTAACCATCAACATTAAATCGTTCGCTGTATACGGGTTCTAGGTTTGGATCAGGCGGAGTGGTTCTGAACCCACCAAAATCCCGTGGAAAATGTCCATGCATAATAGCCAGCGGATACTTCACATTGGGATGCGATTCCCAACCTTCAGGCAATAATACATGCGCACCTAAATACATATCTCTTCCCCAGAAATCACTCAACAATTTACTTTTGATCTTGATGTGTTTGACATACTTGGTGTCTTCAGGTTCTTTGATAGGAGGAATTTTCTGATCGAGTTTGATATTCAATGCAGACATTTGTCCATCTTTGATCGTGATTTTTTGTGGAGTGGAATAGAGGTTTCCTGGAGCTCGGTTCCATTGCTGACCTTCCCCTCGGTCCATGGGTAATTTCACCGTCAATCCATCTGCTCGATTGAAGATTTCATACTTGTGAAACAAAACCTGAATATAAAATTCACCTGAAGGCAAATCACTAAACTTTGGCATCGGATAATTCGCCGCGATTTCCGTATCAAACTGAAAAGCTTGACCAGATTGCCAATCTTCCACATCCATTCCAAATCCTTGACAGGTTTTTGAGTCGTCTCTCAACTGAAATCGAGGTTCTGTTTCATTGTTTTTGGAGATCAAGACAATCATTCTTCCATCTAAGATTTCTTGATAATGTTCTTCTGGAAATTCAATCAAAATTTTTGGTGAAGTTTCCGTGTTTGAGCAGGACAATAAGCTAAAAAATAGCAGGACAAAGGGTAAAAGTCGTAGGATTCGTTTGGAAGTTGGTTTTTTCATGTTTGGTATGTCTATTTTGATCTAGTAAGTTTTCGTCATGTTATTATCTACGCAGATGATAAAGTCGGCTTTGTCATAATTGACTTTTGACAATTTTTGCACGTTCTCCTGAGAAACTGTAGAGATCGTAGCATATTTTAGTTGGTTATTTTCCCTTTTTAGATACCATAAAATTCCTTCATAATGATCGGAATGATAAGCACCATTGTAATGCAAGAATAAAGATCCATTTTTATAATTCCTTAGAATAAAATGCGCCATAGTTGCATCTTTCATGGCTTGTGCCTTCACCAGCTCAGGAGTTCCATGATCGCCCATTTCTTCTAGTATTTTTTTATAGGTTGGCAATTCTGGATCGAAGGGAATGGGCAAGGGAGCTATCCATTCTTTTTCTTTCTCGGAAAGAGAATTCAACGTATCAAAGCCTTTTCTATATACTAAATTGGCGTATCTTCTAGGGATATTGGTTGCAACAAATGGTAGTTCATTTTCCTTGGCAAAATTAACCAGTGGAGCATAATCTGTTTTATAATTTGGCCAAAGTCTGGCGAGAGAATCCAATTGCTTTTGAGTGATGGATTTATTGATATAATCACTTAAAGGAATCTGATTGTCGGCTTCAAACATTTCTGCACCCAAAATGAGTTTACGAGTTTCATTCAGGTCGGAAGTCAATTCATATTGAAGCCAGTGAGCAATGGGGTTGTTATGATGCTCTCCAAACAAAACAATATCCATCTTTTGTAATAACTTTTTCATTTTTTTATAACTCACTTTTTTGCCTTTTGAATTATAAATAACATAGGGTTTTTTCTGACTAAAAACCCTATGTTATTTATAATTCAAAAGGCAAAAAAACCCTATGTTATTTATAATTCAAAAGGCAAAAAAGTGAGTTATAAAAAACATAGG
>CAZTFN010000149.1:0-9514 GCA_964612905.1 uncultured Flavobacterium sp.
TATCAGTTCCAGGAGATTCAGGAGCTGCAGTAATCGACGAGGCCAATAAGGTTGTTGGAATTGTTTTTGCCTCAAGCAATATTAGATCCTACATCATCCCTATCTCAGAAATTATTCATCAATTTAAAATTAAAATTAACTATGCTTAAGCGAACTCATATTTTAAAGATTGCTCTACTTGTTTTAATGCTTTGTACATATTCTTCCTTCTCACAAGAAATTGTGGTGGATGTAAGCCAATCATTAGGAGCTCAAATATCTAAAATCAAGGCAAATACAGATACCGAGGAACTACCAGATCTAATATTAAAGCTCACTAATATTGATCCTAATGACGATGAAACGAAGTATACATTTTCTGGAAATAACTTTGCAGATCCTTCAAATCTAATTGATCAAAGTAAGGGCTATGATTCTGGTAAGAATGAAGTTACCTTCGCTCTTGCGGACCTCATCAAATTCACCCCAACTCCCAATGATGGCAACTATGTTTATAAACTGACATATTCAGGAGCTAATAAAGGAGCTGTTTTTGGGGCTGCAAATGACTTAACCTTATCTTTAAAAGTTGTTAAAGTGGACGAAGAAACAGAGGAAGAAGTATCATTCAGTGCTTCAGAGATTCAAGAAGCCGCTATAGACTACGTGAAAAACGATACGGAATTTGAAAAGTATTACTCTTCAAAGACAAATTTATTTTTGAAGGATAACATCGTTCATATTTATATTGATGAAAATGGAAACTTCATAGAAACGAGTTTACCAACAACGGCAAAAGAAAACTATGTATATCAATTCCATCTATTGGTTGAAAAAAATAATTTAGATAAGGCTGATTACAGTTTTACCTATGATGGCAAATTTCAACCCAAATTCAATATTCAAAAAACAAAAGAGCAAGGAGAAATCATTAAATTAAACTCAGAAAGTCAAAGCCAGGATGAGCCAGAAATTATTGAACTCCCCTTCTCAAGAATTGGTCCATTTACTGAGGAGTTTAGCGTTAAACTTGTTAAAAAGGAAGGAGATACATCCTCAGAACTCATCAATAGCAAAGTAACCGTCGCGAAATTATATCATGTAACGATTTCAACAGGTTTATTTGCTAGTACTTTAAGGAACCCTACAGACATTGAAAAAGTAGCACTTGTTTCTGGTGACTCTACATTGGTAGCAAGTGATCCAAACAGTCGTGGAATTCTTACCATTATGGCTACTTACTATCCTTCAGGAAGAAGTTTCTTGTTTCCTCCTTCGGGTGGACTCTTTGATCCATCAAGATTTGGGATTCAAGTGGGAACTCAATTGAATGATAAACTAGCTGAAAATTTCTTTGGGGGTATCTCTATAGACTTTGCTAGAGGAGGATCTTTTTCAACAGGAATTCATTATGGACGCAGAAGCTATATTGCAGGGAAAGATGACTTCGATTTTGGTGAAGAAGTCTTTGATCTGCCTGAATTAACCATTAAGCAAGAATGGCAATTGGGCTGGTATTTTGGGGTCACCATTGATACACGAGTCGCCATTGAACTAATATCTAGTCTCGCAAGTGGAAACTAAACTATCATACGAAAAAGCTGCAATCGCAGCTTTTTTTTGTTCTTAACTTATTGTAAAAACAACAACAAAAAGAGTGTTTTATGTGTATCTTTAGGCATCTATAAAATCCTTAATATGCATTCTAGTACCATTAAAAAAAATGGCTATACTCACGTAATTTATGATGCAAAGAAAAAGTCCCAATTAGAATCGCTAGACACCAGTTACTCATTTTACAAATGGTTAGACTCCAGAAGATCTGTCCGCGAATTCTCCTCAAACCCTGTTCCAAGAAAAATTATTGAAAACTTAATCAAAACGGCATCCACGGCTCCATCTGGTGCAAACAAGCAACCTTGGACCTTTTGTGCCATCTCAAACCCTCAGCTCAAATCTGAAATTCGACGTTTAGCCGAGATTGAAGAAAAGGAAAACTATGAAACTCGCATGAGTGACGAGTGGAAAAAAGACTTGGAACCATTAGATACCGATATGAACAAGCCTTTCCTTGAAAAAGCTCCTTGGTTAATTGTTGCTTTTAAAAAAGCTTACGACCTCGATAAAAAAGGAAACAAGTCCAATAACTATTATGTGAATGAATCCATTGGGATTTCCTGTGGCATGCTTATTTCCGCCATTCACAATGCAGGCCTTGTCACTTTAACCCACACGCCTAGCCCGATGAATTTCCTAGGAAAAGTCTTAAAAAGACCTAAAAATGAACGAGCCTTTTTATTATTACCTGTTGGATATCCAGATAGCCCTGTCTATGTTCCTAAACTCAAAAGGAAAAAGCTAGAAGAGGTTTCTGTCTTTTTTGAATAACAAGGGCGTATTCATTGTTTTATTAGTTAAAATTTGTGATTCATTGGTTAGTGTCATCCGTGATCTTTATATAACATTTGATTGACGCAAGTCAATGAATCACAAATATTTATCAGTATCTTTATGCAAAACCCCTATTATCATGAAAAATATTTTCTACTTATTTTTCTTTGTCCACATACTTTGTCAAGCTCAACATAGCGACTTCATTCACGTTGATCAATTTGGATACCTCACCAATCATAAGAAAATAGCCGTCATTAGCAATCCTCAAAGTGGCTTCAATAGTAATCTTAGTTATACTCCTAGTGCTACTTTAGAAGTGAGGAGCGCTGTGGATAATAGTGTAGTATTTTCTGGTTCAACAGAAGCATGGAATAATGGAAATGTACACACACAATCAGGTGATTCAGGATGGTGGTTTGATTTTTCTTCCCTCACAACACCTGGTGACTATTATATCTATGATACCAGCACCAACGAATCTTCTGCTATATTCACAATTTCAGCTCAACCATACCAAGAAGTTTTAAATGCGGCTTCTAAAATGTTTTATTACAATCGATCTGGAATTGCCAAAGAAGAACCCTATGTTCTAGCTGGATATGTAGATGGAGCTTCGTTTTTACATGATGGAAGTGCCAGAGATGTTTATGATCAAAACAATGCTGCTACGGAAAAAGATATGAGTGGTGGTTGGTTTGATGCGGGAGACTTCAATAAATATGTCACTTTTACCGAGTCTACGCTACATGGCTTATTATGGGCATTCAAAGAAAATCCAAGCATTTTTTCTGATAATTTCAATATTCCAGAATCCAATAATGGAATCCCAGACATTCTTGATGAAATCAAATGGGAACTGGATTGGCTACTTAAAATGATCAATTCGGATGGATCGGTGCATATCAAAATTGGTAGTCGAGATTATGACGAGAATGTTCAAACGCCTCCGAGTCTTAATAATGAAATTCGATATTACGCCCCAACATGTACCTCTGCTGCTATTGCCGCGAGTGGTATATTGGCGCATGCTGCTAAAGTTCTTGGAGAATATGCTTCATTAAGTACTTATGCACAGACTCTTGAAGATCAAGCCATACTTACATGGAATTGGGTACTACCCTACTTAAATAATAATACGCTTCAAACAGATTGTGACGATGGTTCGGTGGTTTCTGGAGATGCCGATAGAAATGCGGACGATCAAAGAAAGATGGCTCTTACGGCTGCAGTTTATTTATTTGATTTGACCAACGATGCTCAATACAATCAGTATGTGATAGATCACCTAAATGATTCTGAAGTCATCAACAACGATCAGTGGGACAACTATAACATTGAAAATATTGATGCTTTTCTACATTATACGACCTTGCCAAACGCAGATACCACCACTAAGAATACCATTCTAAATTCTGCGCAAACTTCAGCATCTAATAACTTCAACAACTATTTTGAATTTACAGATTTGGGGTTATATAGGTCTTATAGTAACGACTGGACCTACCATTGGGGAAGTAATTCTGCGAGATCTTCCATGGGAATCTTAAACCTTATTTTCCATAAATACGACATCAATAATTCTGCGAATGCTACATACGGACTTAGAGCAAAAGGAATCCTACACTATTTTCATGGAGTGAATCCTTTGGATCTTGTCTATTTAAGTAATATGAGTTCTTATGGAGCCGAAAATAGTATCAATCAACTCTATCATAATTGGTTCGATGATGGTAGCATTTGGGATGATGTTCAAAACTCTACGTATGGACCACCTCCTGGATATCTTGTTGGAGGCCCCAATCAAGATTACGATTCCAACACCAGCTTAACTCCACCATACAATCAACCGCAACAAAAAAGTTACTTAGACTTCAATACAGGGTTTCCTGATGATTCTTGGGAACTAAGTGAACCTGCTATTTATTACCAATCAGCATACATTAGGTTGCTTTCGGGTGTCATGTCTTTGAATTCTGGTAGTGTTTTGAGTACAGATCACGTGAGTTCAGAAAATGCGTCTGCATACAGCTTATATCCGAATCCATCCAGCGAATCTTTCCAAATCACGATTCCCGAAGGACAGACTGTGGATGTTATTGTGTCTAATATGAACGGGCAACGAATCATGAAAAAAACACAGATTACCTATCAAGATCAGATTTCAATTGCAGGACTTAAAAGAGGTATTTATATCGTACAAATAAAAAATGGAGTCTTTATCGCTCCATTAAAATTAGTTAAACAATAAGTTAGTGATCCTTCTTTAATAGCTCAGGAAATTTCTTCTTAAATCGGTTTAATCGTGGAATGGAAACATTCCTTACATAGCCATTGTAAGGGTTTCTTTTCTCATAATTCTGATGGTATGCCTCAGCTTCGTAAAACTTGGTATGCTTTGTTACTTCCGTAACGATCTTTCCTTTATACAGCTCCTTGTTCAACTTTGCAATGGCATCTTCAATGATCTTTTTCTCTTTGTCTGTTGAATAGAAAGCAATGGACCTATATTGTGATCCGTAATCCGGATGCTGTCCGTTCTTAGTCGTTGGATCATGTGAACCAAAGAACACATCTACCAAAGTTTTAAAGCTTACTTTATCTGGATTGTAATATACAGCCACTGTTTCAGCGTGTCCTGTTCTTCCCGTTCCAATCGTTTGATACGTTGGATTGTCTGTAAATCCTCCTGCATAGCCTGAAACTGCTTCAGAAACACCTTCTACGCTCTCAAAAATGGCCTCCACACACCAAAAGCATCCACTGGCAAAATACGCCACTTGATCATCTTGATTGATGTTAGCTGATGTATCTACATATTCTTTTGTCTTTTGTACTTCGGAAAAGCCTAAAAAGATCGCCAATACAATGGCACCTAAAAAAAGTCCTGCTGTCTTAAAATTCTTCATTTGTCTCATAATTTTTCTCTTAGTCTCCACCAAAAAGCATTCCCTACAATTGTTTACAACTTTAGTATTTTGTTAAGAAAGTCCATTGTAAATGCTCTAACAGATACTTACATTTGTGATACAAAGATAAGCAATACTTCATGGAGCATTTTATCGTTTCAGCGCGCAAATACCGACCACAAAATTTCTCAGATGTTGTGGGGCAACAGGCGATTACCAATACGCTGGAGAACGCGATAAAAAACAACCATCTAGCTCAGGCATTGCTATTTACAGGTCCTAGAGGAGTTGGAAAGACCTCTTGCGCTCGAATTCTTGCGAAGCGAATTAACCAAGAAGACAGCACTTCCGAAGACGAAGATTTTGCGTTCAATATTTTTGAGTTGGATGCTGCATCGAACAACTCGGTAGATGACATTCGAAGTTTGACAGACCAAGTTCGAATTCCACCACAAACAGGAAAGTACAAAGTCTATATCATTGATGAGGTACACATGCTTTCTCAGGCGGCTTTCAATGCATTTCTGAAAACATTGGAAGAGCCACCAGCACATGCCATTTTCATTTTAGCGACTACTGAAAAACATAAGATCATTCCAACGATCTTATCTCGTTGTCAGATTTTTGACTTCAAACGAATCACAGTACTCGACGCTAAGAATTATTTGAAAACAATTTGTGAAAAAGAGAACATCACTGCTGATGATGATGCATTGCACATTATCGCTCAAAAAGCAGATGGAGCCATGCGTGATGCACTTTCTATCTTTGATCGTGTCATTAGTTTCTCAGGGAGTAATTTAACCCGAGAAGCAGTTACTCAGAACTTGAACGTTCTGGATTACGATACCTATTTCGGTATGACGGATTTGCTATTAGAAAACAAAATCCCAGAGGTATTAAATCATTTCAATAGTATTCTTTCTAAAGGTTTTGAGGGACATCATTTCATCAATGGATTGGCTTCTCACTTTAGAGATTTATTGGTTGCGAAAGACAAAGCAACCATTCAATTGTTAGAGGTTGGCGACAATGCGAAGAAGAAATATTTAGATCAGTCTACCAAGGCTGATATTAAGTTCTTAATTCAAGCGATCGACAAAGCAAATGAGTGTGATTTGAACTACAGAGCTAGTAAGAATCAGCGCTTGTTAGTTGAATTGACTTTAATGCAAATTGCCTCTATCACTTTTGATGGAGAAAAAAAAAAGTCAGCTAACTACATAATCCCTGCGACCTTCTTTACAGCCCTTTCTCCTGCTAAGAAAAAAACGGAGAAAGTAGCGATACAAAAGCCTCAGCCTTTAGGTCAAAAAATTGAACAGATTAAAGTAGCTGCTCCTACTCCAACACAACCAGCTCCTGTTCTTAAGAATGTAAAAAGACGTCAGTCTGCATTCTCTTTGAAAAGTGTCCATGAGAAGAAAAAAGAAGCAAAAAAGTCGGTTGAAGAGAACTTTGACAATCATCCTAAGGATGCATTCGATCAGGCAACGCTAGAAAAAACATGGGCAGAATATCATCAGAAGCTACAACAAAAAGGAGAACGAAGTATCGCATCTATTTTAGGTGCAGACATACCTCACCTTAAGGATGATTTTGTGATTGAGTATGTTCTTCCCAACAAACTGATGGAAGATCAATTGCGACAAGGAAAACCGAAGTTGATGAAACACTTGCGTGAATCCTTGAATAATTATGGAATCTCCTTAGAAGTAGTAGTGAATGAGACCGTTGAAAAGAAGTTTGCCTATACTCCGCAAGAGAAATACAGCAAGTTAAAAGAGAAGAATCCGCTTATTGAGAAGTTGAAGGATTCGTTTCAGTTGGATTTATAACTCTGACAATTACTCCTTAAGGACTAATTTGGATTCCGCTAGGTTCGATTTCTGGAGGAACCAGTAGTAGGTTTTCGTCACTCTGCCTTGAACTTGGACCCTAACGATTGTATCTGTACTCTTACATGAATTTTCAAGATACCCGATTGCTTTGATCTTTTTTGGAACATTAAATTCATCAATAATAAGAAGTGGAAACTTCGTCTGAACTCCGATAATCAGTTCAGAATTCTCCAAAATATCGGAATAACTTTTCCCGTTCATTCTATAAGCTTCTTCCTTTGTGTGCATATATCTCTGTGATAAAGTAAAACTCAATAACGATACAAAAATCAGAATAAAGCCACATAGAATTTTAAAAACGGGTTTTTTGGATAAGAAAACACCAAAAAAACTAATGATTACTAATAAAAATGCAAGTATTACAATCACCTTACTAAAATTACAGTGTTTACATTCTTATTTTCAAAGAGCCAAAACTCATATTGACTCCAAAATTGATCATACATCAAATAAGTAACTTTATTTTGTGTATTGCATTCATCCTGAAGTGAACTGAAAGCTTGTTGAAAATACCAATCTGCTTTGTCGAGTGTAGTTTCTCTGATTATCTTGGGTTCACCAAGTTTATTGAAAATTTGTTGTTGGCTTTTACCAATGTATTCATCCCCAAATTGAAAGTTCTCGTTTGATTGTCTGGCCAATTTCCATTGTGTAATGGAGACAGCACATAAAAGTATTAAGAATAAAAGTATTTTAAATAACCTTTTCAAACTGCAATATTAAGGTGATCAACAACTTCTTAAATCTGGTCTCCTACATACACCAACTTCGATTTTTCCGCAGATAATCCTTTGGATTCAAACTCAGAGAGTAAATAGATGTTTTTATCCTGAGCAATGATGAACAAGGGAATAGACTCGAGTTGTGCATGAATTTTATCCAATAATTCTTGATATTGTTCATCACTTTCTAAAGCGACTTCATAAATATCTGGATAATCACGAACCGCTTCGCTTAAATTGATATAATCGTCTTGTGGTGAGAAGAACAAAGTCTTACTCTCAAAGTTTTTATTCTTTACCTCATCGGCTGTTGCTAAACGGAAAGCACCATGTTCACCAAATTCTTTGGAAAGATGCTTTAATGCATATTCATTCACGGAATCACTTCCTGTCATGGCTATCAGATAACCAATGTCATTCAATTCGATATTATCAGAAAGGTCATCGTCATAAATATTGAACTCAAAGGCCTCTAAACCAAGCTTGTTCGCTTTTTCTATAAATGATTTATTGGAATCGATTAACACCACTCTTTTTCCAAACTTCTGAAGATAATCTGCAATCAATCGAGACGCTTTAGAGGCTCCAACGATTAAAATACCATCTGAGTTTTTGAGGAAAACACCAATTACTTTGGAAAATAATCTTGCCGTTGTTGCATTCAATAAAACCGTTCCTAATACGACCATGAATACCAAAGGCGTTATATATTCTGCTCCTTCTACTCCTTGTTTCAATAATTTGCTTCCAAATAATGAGGCAATTCCTGCGGCTACAATTCCTCGTGGACCTACCCAACTGATAAACAAACGTTCATTTAATTTGAGATTAGATCCCCAGGTACTTAAGAACACTGCTAAGGGTCTAACCACAAAAACGACAAGTCCAAAAAGTATCGCTGTATCCCACGTATACAACAACATCAAATCACTCATATTAATATTTGCAGCCAAAAGAATGAAGAGTATTGAGATCAGAAGCACACTCAAAGATTCTTTAAAATACAGTAGCTCTTTCAGATTTTTCAACTTCCCATTACCTAATACCATTCCCATTACAACAACAGCTAGAAGTCCAGATTCATGAGCAAAAATCTCTGATTCCACAAATACCAATAGCACAGTTGAAAGTGAGACTACATTCATCAAATAGTGTGGAATCCATTTTTTGTTAATCACAAATGCCAATGCATGTGCGAAAGTAAATCCAAAGGAAGTTCCAAAAAGCAAGATCTTTCCAAACTCAATTAAGGCGGTTTTTGTAAATCCACTATCGCCTCCTACACTAATAAACTCAAACACCAATACGGCTACCAAGGCTCCAATGGGATCAATTAAGATTCCTTCCCACTTCAATACTGCCGATACGTCTTTCTTAAGTGGTATATTTCTAAGAATTGGGGTAATTACTGTGGGGCCAGTAACAATAATCAGACCTGAGAATAAGAATGACATGTCCCAACGCAAACCAAAAATATAATGTGCTAAGATTCCAGCTCCAAAGAAGGTCACTGCAGATCCTAGCGTGATCAACTTTGTAATCACAGGCCCTACATTCCGTATCTCATTTCGTTTTAGGGTGAGACCTCCTTCAAATAAGATGATGCTAATGG
>CAZTFN010000150.1:0-9480 GCA_964612905.1 uncultured Flavobacterium sp.
TCCCACCTCTTTTGGCAGTGTCGTCAAACTGTTACCAGAAAGAATAAGAAATGCAAGATTTTCAAGATTTCCGATCTCTTCTGGAAGTTTTTGCAACTTGTTATTAGAAAGAACAAGAACTCTAAGCTCTACAAGATTTTCGATCCCTTTTGGAAGTTCTTCCAATTCATTATCCCCAAGATAAAGCTGCCTAAGCTCTTTAAGATTTCCGATCTCTTTTGGAAGTTCTTCCAATTCATTATTTCCAAGATAAAGCTCCTCAAGCTCTTTAAGATTTTCGATCTCTTTTTCAATTTTTTCGATTCTCGTAAGCATGATCTATTTGTTTGGAATGCGAAGTTTTATAAAAATGAAGATTCTTAAAATAAATCATCATTGTTATTTCTTATGAAAAGAGTTAGAAAATCAATATCAAGTCTTTATCTTTATGTTAGATTTATAAAAAAAGAACATAGATAATTATATGGAGCTCAACCTAACAAAACCTTTGGTTTTTTTCGATCTAGAAACGACGGGAGTGAATATTGGAACCGATCGAATTGTGGAAATATCAATTCTCAAAGTATTTCCAAATGGGACAAAAGAAAGTAAAACATGGCTGGTAAATCCAGAGATTGAGATTCCTGCAGAAGCAACTGCCATTCATGGAATTACAAATGAAAAAGTAGTGACTGAACCTACCTTTAAAGAACTTGCACATACCATTAACGATATGATTGCAGATGCTGATTTGGCTGGATTTAATTCCAATCGTTTTGATATCCCATTACTAGCGGAAGAATTGCTGAGAGAGGGAATCAATTTTGATATGAATGATAAAAAAGCCATTGATGTTCAGGTCATTTTTCACAAGAAAGAGCAGCGTACCTTAAGCGCGGGCTATAAGTTTTACTGCGGAAAGGATTTGGACGATGCACATTCTGCCGAAGCAGATACAAATGCAACCTATGAAATTTTAAAAGCACAGTTAGATAGATACGAAGACATTGAAAATTCTGTGGACGCTTTGAGTGAGTATTCTTCGCATTCCAAAAGAGCTGATTTTGCAGGATTCATTTTGTTCAACGATAAAGAACAAGAAATTTTTTCTTTTGGAAAGTACAAAGGAAGAATGGTGGAAGAGGTCTTGAAAGAAAACCCTGGCTACAACAATTGGATTCAGAATGCAGACTTTCCCTTGTATACGAAGAAAGTATTACGAGAGATCAAAGCTCGCATGTCCGAGCCTAAGAGCACCATGACCGATGAGGAGAAATTACAGGCGTTGCAAGCAAAATTTAATGCTAGGTAAATGAAGTATTTCTTCTTGTTCTGCATACTGATCACAGCCACAGCAAACTCCCAGAACATCGTCTTCAAAGGGCAACTCTTGGATGCGACAACCAAAGAACCTGTGGTCTATGCCAATTTGAGTTTCTTAGATACTGAGAAAGGAATTTCCTCCAATGAAGATGGAACTTTCAGAATGTATTTGAATGAAAAGTATTTGTCAGGGAAGATCCATATTTCTTGTTTGAATTATCGAGATACGATTGTTCAAGCTAGTGCTTTGCAGAATTCGATGCTGTATCTACAACCAAAGAACGAAATTCTCAATGAGATTATTCTCACGAGGAAGTTAGAGCAGAAAGTGGTTCTAGATCCAGTGAAGAAAGGAATTATCTCTATGCACAGTCGTGGGCTAAGAATGGTTGCCAAATACTTTCCAAATACCAAGAAGAATAAATGCTGCTCCTACCTGACAAAGATCACCATTGAGTTTCCTAGAAGAAAGAATCAGAATTCAAAGTTCAGGTTTCGAGTATTTGCCAAGGATAAAAAAACTGGAAAACCTTCTGAAGATTTGTTGTTAGAAAACATCCCAGTGACGATTAGCGAGAATGATAGACAAGTTGTATTAGATGTCACAGATCATAATATTAAGATGCCAGAGAATGGTTTGTTTGTGGCCTTTGAAAAATTATTTATTCCTTACAATAAATATGGAAAGAATGAGAACGATCCTACAGAAGAAGGATTCTATTCTCCAGTGATTGGAGTGACCAAGTCCAGAGCGTTTAAAAAATACAGTCGAAATTACATTTTCACCAAAGGTGAATGGATGGAATTACCATATACCAAAAGAGGAAGATTGAAAGGTTATGTTCCTGCGATTTCAGTAACTTTGACGAATTAATTTAGCAATCGATATATAGCTTTTGGTGACAGAGTTATTTTGGTCGATATTTATAAAATAAAACCGAAAACTTCTCGTCCGCCGTAGCGAATGCGAAGGAGGAATAATAAGAAAGAGAATATGTTTGTAGAATATAATGAGTTGCCTAATAATTCTAGAATTTGGGTATATCAATCTGATAGAGAATTTACACAAGAAGAGATCAATTATATTTCTAGTCAGTCTAAAGAGTTCATTCAACAATGGACGCGACATGGATCTGATTTGAAAGGTTCTTTTACCATCAAATACAATCAATTTTTGATTTTAGCAGTAGACCAAGGCTTCAACAATGTTTCTGGATGTTCCATTGACGCATCGGTGCATTTTGTTCAAGCTTTGGAGCAAAAGTTGAACGTTGATATGATGGATAAAATGAACATCTCCTTTAAAGTTGGAGATCATATCAATGTGGTTAAAATGAATGCCTTTAGAGAATTTGCCAAAGCGAAAAAGATCAATGCAGATACATTGGTGTTCAACAATATGATTGCTACCAAGCAAGAACTCGAAGAGCAATGGGAAGTTCCCGCTGAGCAAAGTTGGCACAAACGATTTTTGGTGTAATTTTTGAATTCAAATCTATTTATGAAGAAATTCCTTTATCTATCACTACTTTTCATCTCTATTACTGGATTTTCGCAAAGTTTTGATCCACTCAGAACAGATGATTATGCTGCTCAAGAACAATGGGTAGACAGTGTGATGAAAACCATGACGGTTGATGAAAAGATTGGTCAGTTGTTTATGGTGCAAGCCTATTCAAATAGAGACGAAAAGCATGAGGCTTTCATAAAAGAGATGATCAACAAGTATCATGTAGGGAATTTAATCTTCATGCAAGGGACCCCGCAAAAGCAAGTAGAACTTAACAATTTATATCAATCCATCGCCAAAGTTCCCTTATTGATTGGTTTTGATGGCGAATGGGGATTGGACATGCGATTGAAGAATACCTACCGCTTTCCTTGGAACATGACTTTGGGTGCGGTGCAAGACAATCAATTGATTCATGAGTTTGGACAACATGTAGGAAAACACTCCAAACGTGTTGGGATTCATGTGAATTTTGCTCCTGTAGTAGACATCAATACCAATCCGGAAAATCCGATTATTGGAAATCGATCTTTTGGAGAAGATAAGGTGAATGTTGCCAATAAGGCCATTGCCTTCAGTCAAGGAATGCAAAGTGAAGGAGTATTAGGAACCGCAAAACACTTTCCAGGTCACGGAGATACATCTACAGATTCGCATGTGGGATTACCTGTATTAAATTTTGACATGGAACGATTGGAAGACATCGAATTGTTTCCGTATAGAAAAATATTTGACGGTGGAGTAGGTGGGGTCATGACCGCACATTTGAGTGTTCCCGTATTAGAATCCAATCCTAAATTACCTACTTCTTTATCGAAGCCAGTAGTGACTGATTTACTGAAAGACAAACTTGGATTTCTTGGTTTGATCTTTACCGACGGATTGAACATGAAAGGTGCAGCTGATTATTCGACTTCGGCGGAAATTGATCTGGCAGCGATCAAAGCTGGTAATGATATTCTCCTAATACCGCAAGACGTCCCTGCAACTGTTGATTTGATGAAAAAATCATTGGATGATGGAAGTCTTTCTATGAGTCGAATCGACGAATCCGTCAAGAAGATTTTATTAGCAAAATACAAAGTCGGATTGCATCAATTTCAACCCATTGATACACTCAATCTTATTGCCGATTTGAATACTCCTGCTGATGAGGTACTGCATAGAAAATTGGTGAAAGCCTCTATGACTGTAGTCAAGAATAAGAAGAGTATTCTTCCTATACAGGATTTGAAAAAGAACCAAAAAATCGCTTACGTTCCGTTGGGTGATGATTCAGGAAAAGACTTCTTAGAAATGCTGAGAAAGTATACAGAAGTAACCAAAGTGACTGGCGATAGCATTACTCCAGTGAATAAGGCTTTGAAAGAATACGACTTGGTCATCATTGGATATCACAAATCCAATAAGCATGCTTGGAAACCTTTTAAGTTCAGTTCAAGAGAATTGAATTGGTTGGAGCAGATTGCGAGAAAGAATAAAGTGATTTTATCCATTTTTGCGAGTCCATACAGTTTGTTGGATGTACAATCTTTCAAAGATATTGAAGGTGTTTTGGTAGCTTACCAAAATAGCAAAAACGGACAGCAAATCGCTGCTCAAACGATCTTTGGAGCAGGAGCTGCGAATGGAAAACTTCCGGTTTCAATTAAAGACGAGTTTCCTGTAGGAACTGGGATCACTACAAAAAACTTGATGCGTTTGCAGTATACTATTCCAGAAGCTGTGGGAATGTCCTCTGAAAAATTAAAAAAAGTAGATTCTGTTGCCGAATTGGTAGTAAAAGAAAAGATGGCGCCAGGACTGCAAGTATTGGTCGCTAGAAATGGGAATGTGATCTATGAGAAGAGTTTCGGATTTCATACAGATCAAAAGAAAGATTCAGTAAAGAGCTCTGACCTCTATGATGTGGCTTCTCTGACGAAAATCCTAGCATCACTTCCCTTATTGATCAAGGCAGAGGAAGACAAGAAAATTAAGTTGAGTGCAAGCTTGAGAGATATCCTTCCCAAGTTTAAAAAGTCAAATAAAGATACCGTTACAGTCAAAGAGATTCTATCGCACAACGGCCGACTCCAAGCTTGGATTCCCTTTTATACATTGACTCAAGACAGCGTTACCAAAAAGAATTTGAGTAAGTTTTATAGTAAGAAGAAGAGCAAAAAGTATTCTATTCAGGTTGCTGAAGATTTGTATTTGAACAAGAGTTATAAAGATTCTATTTACAAGTATATCAAAGAAGCTGATCAACGAGAAAGAGAAGGGTATAAGTATAGTGACTTAGGGTATTATTTATTCAAAGAAGCTTTAGAAAGAAAATATAAAAAGCCATTAAACGAACTTGTAGATAATGAATTCTATGCGTCTTTAGGAGCAACGAGAATGACCTATTTGCCTCTGGAAAAATTCGACAAGAAAGAGATCGTTCCAACAGAAAAGGATACCTATTTTAGAAACCAATTGTTACACGGATATGTTCATGACATGGGAGCCGCCATGCAAGGTGGAGTAGGTGGACATGCAGGATTGTTTGCCAATGCTAACGATGTAGCAAAGATGATGCAAATGTACTTGCAGAAAGGCTATTACGGTGGAACTAGATATTTCAAAGCTTCTACTTTTGACAAGTTTAATAAGCGCTACTTTGAAGACAAAGAAGTGCGAAGAGGTCTAGGTTTCGATAAGCCGCAATTGAATCCAGATATTATGGCTACCTGTGGATGTGTATCACAAGAAAGCTTTGGGCATAGCGGATTTACAGGAACTTATACTTGGGCCGATCCTGAAAGTGGTTTGGTATACGTGTTCTTATCCAATAGAGTGTATCCAACCATGGAAAATAGAGGGCTGGTCAAAGAAGACATCCGAACAGAAACCCAACGTCTCATTCAAGAAGCGATTATCGAATAAGCTTCCTCATCGCCATTGATACATTGGTAATTTGTTACATTAATTTATTGAGATCGTAGAGGTAGGATAAGTTTTAGAATACAGAAACACCAACAACAACGAACTTCCCAAATAAATCCCAGCGGTTTTCCAATCGAAGAAATAAGAAACGAGGCTGGTTTGAATAAGATAAAATATAGGGATCAAAAAAGTATTGAAACCAAATCTGAATGTATCGATAAATTCAAACTCTTCATTCTTTCTATCCACGTATTTCCAAATCAACCATGGGATCAAAGAGTTCAAAATGATGAATGGTTTTAAGAAGGCGAATAGATGAATTGACCTTTTTCTTCCCTCGACTTTTCCCGTAGCAAGCATTTTATTGACTTCCCCAACTTTGGTGAAATCTACATTTGCTTTGTTGAGTTCCAAAAGTTTTGAATCATAATTCTCGTCCGCTGTGATGTGCACAGAAAGTTGTTTCAGATTATTAGAAATCAACTCTTTTAATTCGTTGGTTTTGGCAACTTGATTTTCATTATCGTAATAAGAATTAGCTAAGATGGGTTCGCCATACCTCACAACAACATTAGACGGAAATACAGAAGGGTTCTGGTAGGTAAGCCCTACAGGAACAATTTGAATTTGAGTTTCAGGATTACGTTCCAAGGCTCCATATAAAATCCGAGTAAAGCCTTTGCTCAGAGGTCGTACTGTGCGTCTTTTGTCATGACTTCCCTCAGGGAAAATCATAATGGCTCCTTTAGTATGAAAAATGGAAAAACAGTTTTCGAATATTTCTTGATTTCTATCCAATCCTCGAATGCCATCTCGAATTCTATAAATCGGCATCAAGTTCAGCGTCCCTAAAACTTTTCGAACCAATGGATTCTTAAATACAGCGGCTTGAACTAAAAAGTGCAGAATCCTAGGATTGTTCACTGCTACTACTAGCGGGTCTAACAATCCATTCGGGTGATTTACCATGAAAAGTACGGCACCTTTTTTAGGAATGTGCTCTTTCCCTTCAACTCGAATCTTTTTGGAATAAAAAAATAAGGAAGTTTTAACCCAGTATTTTATGAAATACCACCAGAGTGTTTTCAAGACAGTTGTTGTTTAGAATCCTTCTGCAATTCTATGCAGCGATTTCGGGTCTAAAATATAAATCTCTTTTCCTTTTAGGCGAATTAATTTTTCTTTTTTGAACGATGACAGCAATCGAATCGCAGATTCGGTAGCGGTACCGATGATATTCGCAATATCCTCTCGTGATAGCTGAATGTCTAGAGGTCCATCTTCTGAAGAACTATGATTTTTTTGCAAATGCAATAGCGTTTCAGCTAAGCGCTGTTTTACCGTCTTCTGCGCCATATCTACGATCACGTTATCTGCTTCTTTCAAAGAGGATGCTAATTCCTTCAAAATACTCATGGTGAAGTTATTGTTCTTCTTTAAGTCGCGAACAATTTCTTCTTTCGGAATGAAGCATACCTCCATATCGTTAATGGCAGT
This sequence comes from uncultured Flavobacterium sp., assembly GCA_964612905.1. Classification (GTDB taxonomy): domain Bacteria; phylum Bacteroidota; class Bacteroidia; order Flavobacteriales; family Flavobacteriaceae; genus Polaribacter. The sequence continues at coordinate 7,220 of CAZTFN010000150.1, forward strand.
AGCCTTTAGATTTGAGGCTTCTTCACTAATCAAACTGCGTTCACCAATCAAATCTCCTTTTTTGATCAACTTTACAATTTGATCTCGACCATTGGTGCTCATTTTGGTCACTTTGCACACACCATCTTTGATACAAAAAACACCATTGATGTATTGACCTTCATCAAAAAGGACATCTCCTTTCTTGACAAACTGTGATGTTTTACAGGCAGATATTCGCACCAACTCTTCTCGTGATAATTCGTTTAAAGAGTTCAATTGTCGGATGATACATTGCTCACATCTGCTGCTCATAGTAGTTGTAATTGGCACTCCAAATTAATCAAAAAAGCTGACAATTATCATATTTTCTCATCAAAAGATACCCCAATTTTGTACGAGGCATAGAGCAGATATATTTATGAGTTCTCAAAATTGTTTTCACTGTGGAATTTCCTGCGAAAATACTTCAATTCATATTGAAGAAAAGTCTTTTTGTTGCAATGGTTGTAAGACCGTTTATGAGTTGTTGTCCGAGAATGAAATGTCCTGCTACTACGATTTTCAGAACAACCCAGGAGCCATACCTCAAGAGATCAAAGGGAAGTATGATTACTTGTCCAATGAAAGCATTGTGACGAAATTGGTGGAATTTGAAGATGATACTTTCCAGATTGCAACCTTGTACATTCCTCACATTCATTGTAGCTCATGTATTTGGGTCTTAGAGAACCTTCAGAGATTGAATACAGGTATTGTTTCATCACAGGTAAACTTTCCAAAAAAGACCGTAAGAGTTCATTATAGCACCCAAGAAACCTCATTGAAAGATGTGGTGGTTTTATTAAGTTCTATTGGGTATGAACCTTATATCAGTTTGGAGGATACTTCTGGAACCACCAAAAAAGTAGATCGTTCTTTGATCTATAAATTAGGAATTGCTGGTTTCGCTTTCGGAAATATCATGTTCCTCTCATTTCCTGAGTATTTTGAAGTATCGGAATATTGGTTAGAGAAATATAAATACGTCTTCCGTTGGTTGATGCTGTTATTCTCTTTGCCAGTCGTATTTTATGCAGCGAGTGGTTATTTTATTTCAGCTTTCAAAGGACTTCGATCTAAGCTGTTAAATATTGATGTTCCGATTGCCTTGGGAATCACGGTACTCTTTGTGAGAAGCTCTGTTGAGGTGATTTTCGATGTAGGAACCGGATTCTTTGATAGCCTCGCGGGTTTGGTGTTCTTTCTTTTGCTTGGAAAGTTCTTTCAACAGAAAACCTATAATTTCCTGTCTTTTGAAAGAGATTACAAATCCTACTTTCCCATTGCGGTCACAAGAATTAAGGAGGGGAAAGAAGAGAACGTAGAGATTTACGATGTGAAAAAAGGAGATCGGTTACTCATTAGGAATCAAGAGTTAATTCCTGTAGATGGTGTGTTGATGAGTCCATCTGCGCAAATCGACTACAGCTTTGTTACTGGAGAATCCAAATCAATCACAAAGAGATCTGGCGACAAACTATTTGCGGGAGGAAAGCAGTTGGAAGGTGTGATTGAAATGGAAGTACTCACTTCCGTTTCTCAAAGTTACTTGACTCAATTGTGGACCAATGATGTATTTAACAAAGACAAGACCTCTTCCTTTCAATCATTCACTGATAGCATCAGCAAATATTTTACCTTGGTGGTTTTGAGTATTGCATTTGTCGCGACAGGTGTTTGGTTGGTGTATGATGCTAGCAAAGCGCTTTCCGTTTTTACGGCGGTATTGATAATTGCTTGTCCTTGTGCGATCGCTTTAGCTGCTCCGTTTACTTTAGGGAACATGCTTCGGATTTTTGGTCGACATAAACTCTATCTAAAAAACGCTCAGGTCATTGAGAAATTGGCAAAGATTAACAAGGCTGTTTTCGATAAAACGGGAACGATTACAACGACTCAACAAAGTGAGCTAACCTATGAAGGAGAGCAGTTGACCGCGCAACAAGAATTGGCGTTGAAGAGTTTGCTTCGAAACTCTAATCATCCTTTGAGTCGTAAAATTTATGACGACTTGAACGAAGTGGAAGTTCTAGAACTGGAACATTTCCATGAATTTACAGGGAAAGGAGTTGAAGGGATGTTCAACGGAGATCAGATTAAAGCGGGTTCTTCTTCCTTTGTAAAAGCTGAGAAAGATCCGTTTAATTATGACACTTCTGTACATATTAGTTTTAATGATCAATATACAGGAAAGTATACCATTAAAAATTCATACCGAAAAGGGGTAAAAGATGTGTTTG
>CAZTFN010000151.1:0-614 GCA_964612905.1 uncultured Flavobacterium sp.
CCTTCAGCTTCAACCAATGCTTTCTTGCAGTCCATCATTCCAGCACCTGTTGCAACTCTTAGTTTTTTAACGTCAGCAGCACTTATTTTTACACCTTCCATGTTCGTTTTTTTGATAATTTATTGATTATTTTTCTTCTGTAGCTTTTTCAGCTTTTGACTCTGCAGCAGTTGCTTTTTCAGCTTCTACTTTCGCCTTTTCTTTGTCAGCCTTTCTGTCAGCCAATCCTTCAGCAATCGCATTGGTTACATAACCTAATACTTTATCGATTGATTTAGAAGCATCATCATTAGAAGGGATTACAAAATCAACAGGTCTTGGATCAGAGTTGGTATCTACCATTGCAAAGATTGGAATGTTCAATTTTTGAGCTTCTGCAATTGCAATGTGTTCTTTTTTGATATCAACGATGAAGATCGCACCAGGAAGACGTGTCATGTCAGCAATAGAACCTAAGTTCTTGTCTAACTTCTCTCTTTGACGGTTGATCTGTAATTTTTCTCTTTTAGACAAAGCATCAAACGATCCATCTTGCTTCATTCTGTCAATAGAAGTCATCTTCTTTACTGCTTTTCTGATCGTTACGAAGTTGGTTAACATACCACCTGGCCATC
>CAZTFN010000151.1:636-9455 GCA_964612905.1 uncultured Flavobacterium sp.
CTTTCTGTGATGTAAGGCATGTTTACCGAGCTTGCTTTTTCAGCTACTATGTCTTTGGCTTGCTTTTTTGTTGCTACGAATAAGATTTTTCTTCCAGAGTTTGCAATTTTTTGCAATGCCTTAGAAGCTTCATCAATTTTTGCAGCTGTTTTATACAAATCGATGATGTGTACACCATTACGCTCTGTATAAATGTAAGGAGCCATGTTTGGATTCCACTTTCTTGTCAAGTGACCGAAGTGTACTCCATTTTCTAATAATTCTTGAATGTTTACGTTTGCCATTTTAAAAATGTGTTTACTTTCTGTTACTAGCAATATGTAAGTAGCTCGATTTGATGAGATCTCACATATTTAGATGCTAAACTGTTATATATTAATTGATAACAATTCCAGAAACGAACTCTTCTCGCCCTGAGCGAAGTCGAAGGGTTAACGTTTCGAGAACTGGAATTTCTTACGAGCTTTCTTCTGACCAAATTTCTTACGCTCAACCATTCTTGGGTCACGAGTCAATAATCCATGTGGTTTTAAGACTGCTTTGTTTTCTTCATTGATTTCTACCAAAGCTCTGGTAATTGCCAAACGAATTGCTTCTGCCTGACCTGTTACTCCACCTCCATAAACATTCACTTTGATGTCGTAAGACGTCAAGTTCTCTGTTAATTGCAAAGGTTGTTGAACTTTGTATTGTAAAGTTGGAGTTGTAAAGTAGTTGTTCAACTCTCTTTTATTGATGGTAATGTTTCCTTTTCCTCCAGAAACATAAACACGCGCTACGGCTGTTTTTCTTCTACCTATTTTGTGTACAGTTTCCATTATTTAAGATCGTTTAAGTTAATAGCTTTAGGCGCTTGAGCAGTTTGCTTGTGCTCGCTTCCAGCATATACATATAAGTTTCTGAATAGAGCGCTACCTAGTTTGTTCTTTGGTAACATTCCTTTTACTGCTTTTTCGATCAATCTTGTAGGATCTTTCTCAAACATTTCTGTTGCAGTTAACGATCTCTGTCCACCTGGATATCCAGTGTAACGGATGTACGATTTATCAGTCCATTTCTTTCCTGATAAGTTAATTTTCTCTGCGTTGATAATTACCACGTTATCTCCACAATCTACGTGAGGAGTATAATTTGGCTTGTATTTACCTCTAATAAGTTTTGCAACTTTAGAAGCTAGACGACCCAACGTTTGCCCGTCCGCATCAACCAAAACCCACTCCTTGTTTACGGTAGCTTTGTTTGCTGATACTGTTTTGTAACTTAATGTGCTCATAATTACACTTTTAGTTTTTGTTCGAATTAATAATAATTTTTCCCTTCAAAAAGGAGTGCAAATGTACCACTAATTATTTGATTGGCAAACTATGAAAAGCTTTTATTTTCAGTGGCTTAAAAGTTAAAATATCCCCAATTAACAGGGGTAAGAATAATCCATCCAAAATATATCCAATACATTGTGGTCATATTTTTGACACGTTTCCAAAAAAGCGGCGTCTTTATAGCGTAAATTATAAAGTCAATAGGAACATTTGAATGCAAAAAAATGACAATTCAAGGCATTCGTTTTTTCAAAAATAATCGGTCTTTATAGTTTCGCAAGACAACAATCAACTATGAAAATCAACCAATCAAAGCTATTGCTGCTTTCACTGCTCGCTTGCTTTTGTTTGCAAGCACAAGAAAAGAAAACTGGAACCACCGTTCCTAAACGGGTGTACACTACGAAGGCAGTGACCAATCCTCCTACTATTGACGGACTTTTAAATGATGAAAGTTGGAATGCTGTGGAATGGACTTCCGACTTTATCGAGAACGAACCCGATGAAAATACCCCTCCAAGTTATCAGACCCAGTTCAAGATTGTATATGATGCTAAGTTCCTCTATGTAGGAATTCGCGCTTTTGATGGTGAACCTGATAAGATTGAAGATCGATTGTCACGACGTGACGGTTTTGCTGGTGATTGGGTGGAAATTAATATTGATAGTTATAACGATGATCGAACAGGTTTTTCATTCACACTCACAGCGGCAGGAGTAAAAGGAGATGAGTTCATTTCTGAGAATGGAAATAATTGGGATGGAAGCTGGAACCCAATTTGGTATACTGCAACCAATATTGATGAAAAAGGATGGACTGCTGAAATGAAGATTCCTTTTAGTCAGTTAAAGTTTGGAGAAAGTGAAGAGCAAGAATGGGGACTGCAAGTGAACCGACGTTTTTTCAGAAATGAAGAACGTTCTACTTGGCAACGAATTCCGCAAGATGCTCCGGGTTGGGTGAGTGAATTTGGAATCTTAAAAGGATTGATCAATATTCAACCACAAAAGCAGTTGGAGATTCAGCCTTTTATTGTGAATCAATATGATACATTCGAGGCAGAACCCGGAAATCCATTTCGAGATGGAGATCGATTTAAACTAAATGGTGGATTGGATGCCAAAATTGGAATCACCAATGACTTGACGGTCGATCTAACGGTAAACCCTGACTTCGGTCAAGTGGAAGCAGATCCAGGAGCCATAGCTTTGGATGGATTTCAGATTTTCTTTCGAGAACAACGACCTTTCTTCGTAGAGAATAAAAATATTTTCGACTTTCAATTTGCTGATGGTCAGGATAATGTTTTCTACAGTAGAAGAATTGGAAGAAGCCCACAAGGAAGACTGTCTTTAAATGCTGGGGAAAACGTTGATGTTCCTGTGAACACCACCATCCTAGGAGCAGCAAAATTCTCTGGAAAGACCAAAAACGGTTGGTCTATAGGAATATTGGAAAGTATCACTGCTAATGAATATGCTGAGATTGATAACAACGGAAATAGACGTGAAGAGATCGTAGAACCCTTAACAAACTATATTGTTGCAAGAGCTCAGAAGGATTTTAACAATCGAAATTCCTATGTTGGAGGAATTTTCACTTCAACCAATCGTAACCTAAATGGAAACTTCAACTATTTACGAAAAGCAGCCTACACAGGAGGAATCGATTTTCGACATAACTGGAAGAACAGAAATTACTTTGTAGAAGGAAATATCGTCGGAAGTCATGTGACAGGTAGTCCAGAAGCCATTGAAGAAACTCAAAACTCATTAACACACTTATTCCAACGAGTAGATGCAGGTCATGTGGATGTAGATCCAACACGAACTTCTTTGACAGGAACTGGAGGTCGAATTGAAGGAGGAAAATCAGGTGGTGGAAACTGGCGCTATAATGGTGGATTCATATGGAGATCGCCAGAATTAGAATTGAATGATATTGGGTTTTTACGTCAGGCAGATGAGATTCGTCAGTTTGCCAATGTGCGTTATTTATGGCAAAAACCCACAAAGGTGTATCGAAGAATGAACCTTAGATTTTCACAGTTTAGCACCTTCGACTTTGAAGGGAATTACAACCGAATTCAGTATAATTTTGAAGGCTTTGTCAATTGGATCAACAACTGGTGGACCGAGTTAGGAGCAGGACACAAGCCAAGAATCTTTATCAATACTTTCTTGCGTGGTGGACCGAGATGGCGATTTAACGATGAGAATTTTGTTTACTTGTTCTTCGGATCAGATCAGCGTAAGCGATTCAACTTTACTTTGGGTCATGTATACAGTCAAGCACAGCAAGATAATTTCTCTTTTAGACGTTATGTGGTTAGGATGAACTATCAACCGATCAATGCCTTGAATCTTTCATTGAGTACCGAATTTGAAAAGAATCCAAACAAGACACAGTGGGTAACCCAGTCTAGTTTCAATGGAACACCTCGATACATTTTAGGAAATATTGATCAGCAAACCTTGAGCATTACCATGCGATTGAACTATAGTATCAATCCGAATTTATCCATTCAATATTACGGTCAACCGTTCATCTCTAGAGGTCGATACAATGATTTCAACATTGTGAACAATTCCATTGCTGAGAATTTAAATGAACGTATTACCTTATTTGACAACAATCAGATTTCTTTGGATAATGGTTCCTATTTAATCGACGAAGACAGAGATGGAAGCACCGACTATTCCTTTGGCGATCCTGACTTTTCCTTTGTTCAGTTTCGATCTAATTTGGTGGCGCGTTGGGAATACATTCCTGGATCGGAAATCTTTTTGGTTTGGTCGCAAGGAGTCACAGGATTGGACGATCCAAGAAATACCTTGGGTGATGCATTGCAGAATCAAATCTTGGATCGAAAGAAAGAGAATACCTTCTTAATAAAAGTAACGTATCGCTTCGTTAGGTAGTCCATTTTAGCATGTTTTTAGTGCATATACGGTAAACGTACTCTTTGAAGATGTAAAAACTTGTGAGCGCACTTGAGCTGTTTTTCATTTGTGGGAAATATTTTAAAATTTTCACTTATGAAATTATCAACTCTAGTATGTTTAGCTTTTTTATCTCTGGCAGTGAACCTGCACGCTCAGAAAAAAGAAGTGATCTCTTACTCTTTTAAAAAAGGAGAAGTGATGGATGTCATGTTAATTACAACAGCTCCGAATTCCGAAAAATTATATGACAAATACAGAAAGACGGCATTTCCTGTTGCTTTCGAATATGGATATCAGCCTCAATCTGGATTTAAGATTTCCAAATTGACTTTAGGAACTCATTTTCCCAAGTCCATTATTTTTGGAAAGTGGACCAACAAAGAAAAGAGAGAAGGATTTTTGGACAATATAGCTGAAAGAGTTCCTGATTTTCATTCATTGCGTAGAGGTCTTTTTCCTCATTTCGATTTGACTTATTACGAGATGAATCGGGACATGAGTTTTTCTATCAATAGAAAAAAGTATCATGTAGCCACATCTTTTTGGAAGGGAAATTCTGGTGATTTTACCAAGTTTTTCAAGAAATGGAAAAAGGATATCACGAAGTCAGGAGGGAAGCTGATTATCGAACTAGAAAATGGAACATCTCCTTTAGGGTATTATTACAATCCAACAGTCTTTTGCATTGTAGCCTGGGATAGTCAACAAGATTTTGAAGCCTTCTCAAAACAAAATCCTTTGTCAACCTATGACACTTTGAAAAATATTCATCAATTTGCCATCGATTAACAAATCGCTTACTTAAAAGTCGTGTATGCAAACACTCTTAAATCAGTTAGTTTATTTCGGTTTTTTTCAAAGCCTTTTTCTGTTGTTGATTTACCTATTTTCTCCGAAAAAGAGGAGGCAGATCAATGGATACATGACTTTTTTTGTGGGAATTCTATTTATAGGATTGTCAGGAAAAGTGCTTCATGGTTTGGGTGTTTGGGGAGGAAACTTTCGCTTGATTTCTCTTTCTGAACTGTCGGCATTACTTTTTGGTCCTACCGTATATCTTTTCACAAGATCTGTTCTGGAGAGAAAGAGCTATTCCAACCAAGAACTAATACATTATATTCCTGCGTTGATTTATTCTGTTTTTATCGCTGTTTACTTTGTGATTCCTTCTGATGCTGTTATTTCAGAAAGAATTAAAACTGGAGAGTTGATGCATGTAGTGTATGTCTGCAATACGATTGGTTTGGTCTTCAACATTTCCTATTTGTTTTTGGCATTTAAAACGTACCAGAATTTCTCTAAAACGATTAAAGATGAAGTGTCGTATGAAGTTCATACACGGTTCATCCTTAACTTTTTGTGGATTATCGCAGCTTGCTTGGTGTTTTGGGTAGTAATCTTTATGATGACTTTATTCGGTGATCCGTTGTTGGAAAGAAAAGTCAGGCCTTATATCTGGATTGTACTCACTCTTGTCATTCTTTTCATAACCTATGCGGGCATTGTATCTCCACAAGTTTTTCGGATACTTCCCGATAAAGTGCTCAAAAAGTACAACAAGTCTAAGTTGACCATAGCAGATATGGATCGACTGAAAGAAAAGCTGGATAGTTTGATGCTCGAGAAAAAGCCCTATTTGAATAAGAAATTATTGAAGGCTGAATTGGCTGAAATGTTGGGTGTGAGCAATCCTGAGTTAGCAAGATTGCTGAATGAGAATATTGGAATGAACTTCTTTGAATATGTGAATTATTATCGAATTCGAGAGTTTGTTCATTTGGTGAAAACCGAACGCGTCAAGCAATTGACTTTTTTCGGGGTAGCACAAGAAGCAGGATTCAACTCAAAAACTACCTTTAATAAATCCTTTAAAAAGTTAATGGGGACATCTCCATCTCATTATTTTAGTAAAGAAGATGAAGTTTGATTGGAATACTATTGCAAGAACAGAATTGTAAGCGCATAAGTTATACGCATCAATTCTGTTCTTGAATTGAACACAAGTTGTGATTAAAGAATTGGACCTTCTTTTTTTACCCCTGTTGATCTTTCTTTAAATAAGGAATCTCTTTTTCTGAAATTCGTAAGTTTTTGAATGGAGCTGTTTCTCTCAATGCCACGGTATTCGCATCTGTATCGGCTAAGAATACCACTTGTTTTCCATTGCAGAAACTATCATTGTGAATGCAGCACTCATCCACAGCAAGCGCGTATCCTTTGTCAGAAGGAAATCTAAATACTGTGAAATGATATTCTGGTTTCTTTGGGTCTTTCGGAAGTCTGTCTGGACAAACATCTACATCAACCGCGCTTTCAAGATCATCTACAATCTGACCAATTTCAGACTCTACAATTCTTCCTAACAAAATGCGACAAATATTGGTTGCTTTTTCTTCTTCTGTTGGATTTGGAAACCAAATGTGTGGAAATGGATGATGCTCTACAAACAATCCACCGCCACCCCAATCTTGCATCACATAATCTTGAATGTATCCCGGTAGGCGCGTATCATATTCCATTCCGAAGATGGGTTTGTCGTATCCAATGTTAAAGGCTTCTCCGGGCTGTAAAAGTTTCGCTCCATAAAAAGCCAAGGTCTTGTCAAAGTTCGGGTCAACCCATTCTATGACTGGAAAATCAAGGTCTGTTTCATTCACCAATAAAGATCCTGTAGCTCCAAATACATTGGATGAGCTTCCAACTTTGGGCAATCCACCACCATCTTTTCCACTGACCCATTTTGCTTGAACGATAATAGAATAACCGTCTCCTGGGACTTCTGCTTCCGCTCTCCGCACCTTTAATTCTTCTAATAAGGTTTCACCTTCATGAGATTCGCCCAGAAGACGATTCACGACTTTGTGAACTCCTTGTTGAAGTGATACATATTCACCCGGAAAAATAGGCCCATAAATTCCTGTAGTAGTCATCATTGGAATTCCTTCGGCTCCAGAACGAATGACAACGCCCTTGTCTAAAAAGTCAAAATAGGTGTATAAATCTTCATCAGAAATACCTCTCTTTACATAGGTCCATCTGAGTTCATTCATAATTGCGGGAATATCAACTTCTCCGGGTAAGATGGCATCAGGATTATTTCGATTGGGATTAAAAATATGTGGCATAACAATATATTTAGGATTATAAATGAATTCTAAATATAACCTGCCAAGCTTAAGAAGTAAATAGGTAAAACTGCGTGATTTTAGTGCATTACTTGGACGCCTCAGAAGTTGTCAGAAACGATAATTTCACTGAATTCGGCAATTCCAACTCCTCCATAATTACTGCTAATGGATTGATTGTACACACCAGCCTTAAAGTAATTGCTAATACAAGTAGCATTTTCATACACGCGAATTGAATTTTGCATGTCATCTAAAAAGATTGCAATGGTACTATTTTGAACCGTAATTTTTACATGCAACCAATCACCAAGAACATAGTTGTCTTTAATGACCCGATTTGCATAATTCAGGTCTCTAAAGTCGATGTCAAAACCATCTTCGATCTCTCCTTCGACCATATCTCCCATGATATAGATTCTTCCAGAAGCACCAATAGTTGCATTGCTCTGTTCACTTTCTACTTGAACTCTAATGAGATCATCCCAAATAGGTTGTTGGAAGTCGTGGATTTGTGCAAAAGCAAGTTTTTTAGAAGTAGGCGTTTGAAGAATTCGAACACGGAATTCTAAGGTCTTAATAGTAGCGTTGGTGGCATCCCAACCAGCTTCACTACCGCCATTGGATGGCATTTCCCTTAATTCTGTACGTGTATTGGTGGTATTGATGCTTGTTGTGGGGATCTCATCCGTCGCTGGGCATTCAAATCGAACATAGTCTTCGTCAGTCAAATAAAAATAGGCATCTTGATAGACTTCAAAACTAGGATCTTGGTCATAATGATTTCTTGAAGCATCTAAAAACACTTCATCAGCAACCAAAACACCATCCCTTGTACGACCACTAAAATTTCGAGGTAAGGTAATTTTCCAACTGGTCAAACCCACATCAAAAGGAAAAATTACACTAGGTTCTTCTTCAACGGTCTCTTCTTCTATGACGACTTCTTCCATGACGTCCTCCTCAGAACCTTCATCGCAGCATATGAAGACCATTATTATAATCAAGGCACATACGTTAAATATGGTTGGAACTAGTTGGTTAAGTCTCGATTTCGTCTCTTTTTTCATACGATGCATCATCATTTAAATTGGTTAACCAGTTTGGTTTACCAAAAATAATGAAAATTATGATACGAAGTAAGAACAGAGGTTATTATTCGTTTAGGGTTTTTATTTATCGATATAAAACAGGTATTTCTACTTTCAAAGGCTGTAAAATTCTTTGTAATTTTAAGTCGCAATCAATCAACTATGGAAACTATCAACACCATTGACGATGTTATTGAAGCTTTGGATGAGATCATTCAAGAGTGCAAAGACAATCAAGTTCCTTTGGGCTATTTTGCTGCTTTATACAGAAAAGTGACCATTCAGGTGAAAGAGGGAATTGCTGAAGACTTCTTTGATGATGGACCAAGAATGGAAAC
>CAZTFN010000152.1:0-9447 GCA_964612905.1 uncultured Flavobacterium sp.
AACTGATAACTGATAACTGATAATTGAGACTGTCCACTACTATTGTCCGCACTGTTTCAAAACCTCTTCAGCTCGTTCTTGCCCCCAAGAAGGTGCGAACTTTTCTTCAGATTTTCCCTCTGTTTTAAATATTTCCAAAGCTTTCGCGATGTCCTTGCAATAAGGTTCTGTGGATTTTCCAAAGAATCGCGCCGCTCCCATATCCCATTCTGCTTTCCCTAACATGACCCTAGGATTATTTGGAGCTAGTTTTAACGCCTTTTCATAAATAGCAGCATTTTTCGCGGATAAAGACATTCCATATTTCTGTCCGTCAAAAGCAATCAATGCTGTGTTCCTTAAGGCCTGAATGATCATGATCTCTGGATTCTTGGGTGAGAGTAACATGGCATTGTCTAAATGTTCTGAAGCTTTGTCAAGTTTGGCGTTCAATTGAGCTTCATCTTTGATCCCGAAAGAACTCATGATATTAATATAACCTGCGTAATAAGCAGGAATCCAGTTTTCTTTTTCTGCCTTTGCAATGCGTTCAAAAAGATTTGCGGCTTCCGTAGTTTTTCCTTGTCCCCAAAGCTCAAATGCTTTCATCATTCCTTTCTCGTATTGTGATTGTGCAGATATGCCTAGTGAAAATATAAGAGCGATGAATAAAACTATTTTTTTCATGATGATTGGTTTTTCAATGTTGTTTTAAATGATGTATGAATTAATATTGAAACAAATATCCACCGAACCGAAGGGTTTTAATAAAAGTTTTCACCCAACTGTAGAAATTCAATACCGAATTGTAAAACGGGAAGTATATCTTATTTAATAGAGACTTGAACGGTCAAATCCTCGTTGACAGCAAACTGGACTTTTTCAAAATCTGGAGGACCAAATTTCCCTTTCTTATTGTTTGAGAAAGCATAGGGTTCTTTGGGAATACCCATAAAATTCTTGTCCATTTTTTTGTTGTCGTTCACATCATGAAACATGGAAAATGCGTAGGTTCCTTTTTCAATATTCTGAAAGGTAATCACTGCCTTATTGCCCACTACAGCTTGTTTTGCTGCCTTGTAGGTCTTCTTCATATAGTTGTCAGAAGAATTGTATAAAGCCAACATAATGCTTCCTTTGTTGTGCTTTGTGATGGTAATTTCAACGGTGAGATTTACAGTTTCTTGACCGAAAATAGATTCTGTTCCCAGTAATATGAATAAAGTAGCTAAAAGTAAATTTCTCATGATGTTGTTATGACAATTCAAATATCTGATGTTTTTCCTTTTTAATAACATATATCGTACCGAAATGTTTATATCAATTACCAATTATCAATTATCACTAATTGCTAATCATCAATTATTCATTATTAAAGATTGTTCAAGTTGTTTGATTTTCCATCGTCGCTAATGGTCCAGAAAAATCCTACAAAGAAGAACTGATCTGCATTTGGGATGATGGCTTGTCGTTGAAAGACTCCGTTCATGTCTGGTTGATTCGCATAGTTGTACCCAAAGACATTTCTAGTTCCTAGTACATTGTTTACAGAGAAATACAAGATTTGTTGCTGACTAATTAAATAGGCCCAGTTCAAACTGACGGAGTTGTAGCTTTTGGTCTCTCGATTCAAGAACCCACCTTGATTTGGGTCTGTATAAGTCCTACCTGTAGCAAAGCTATAACTAAATCCAAGTTGACTCTTCCAGTTCTCAATCCAGTGTTTGGTAACTATGGATACATTGTGATCCGAAGCAAAGTTTGGAGTTGCCGTCACAGGATAGTTCCTAAAATCTCTTTCTGTATCCAGATAGGAATAAGAAATCCAATAGTCGGTATTCTTGATCGATTGATTGTCTCTCCAGAAAACATCAACTCCTTTGGCGTATCCAAAGCCCTCGTTATTGAACGTGCTAAATGGATCTAAAAACTGAGTGTCAAATTTTACCAAATCATTGTAGTCTTTATAATAGGCTTCAATTCTTAAGATTTGCTTTTCCTTTACATATTGAAAATTGGCAATTAATTGCGTTGTGCTCTCTGCCACGAAGTCATCTGTGAATTTTAAAAACTCGCTTTTAGGGTTTTGGTAAAACTGTCCGTAAGCCAAAGAAAACTGAGAATGTTGTCCCACTTTGTATGCTATAGATGCTCTTGGCGATACTGTGGTTTGATTCAGCAATTCTGAATGCTCAGCTCTGACTCCAACTTTTGAAGCCAACTGCTTGGAGAAGAAAATATCTGCTTCAGCAAAAACTCCTGAGATATTATTTTGAAATCCATATTCAAAATTTCCAAAACTTGCACTGGAAAAGTCTTCATCAAAATCGGTCAAGAAATATTCTGCACCGAAGTTCAGTTTAAATCGATTGCTGAATCGCTTTCTCACTTTTACTTTTATGTGTGCTGAATTATCATTATCACCAATTAAGTCTTCGCCAACATTCACATTTGTATTGTCATTTGCAATAGAGAACCCAGCATTTAGAGTCCATCCGTTATGGTAGATTCCTTTGTAGGATCCATTGAAGTACAAGTTTCTATTTTCCAAAGCAAATCTGAATCCATCTACGAAGTTGATGTCCTGTTGAATCAAATCAAAATCGGTATAGCTAAAAGCTCCATATAATTTGATCAGCTGATCATTAGGAAGTTTGTATCTGTATACCATTTCACCCGTAGCAGATTGAATGGGTTTGTTCCAGTTGTTTCTATCAGGAATGGCCACCAAATATGGAGCTAAATTCACATAAGAGGTATTAATACTAAACGATCCTTTTTCCCATTTCTGAGTGTTTCCAACTCCAACGCCAACAGTCATTGCTGCAATTTCAGTTTTTTCTTGATCGGGTTCATCGATAGTGGTTAAAGACAACACACTTGACAATGCCTGTCCGTATTCGGCGGAATATCCACCTGTAGAAAAAGAAATTCCTTTGAACAAGAAAGGAGAGAATCTACCTCTACTAGGAATATTATTTGCTGAAGGTGTGAACGGCGCAAATACTCTCATTCCATCAATAAAGATTTGTGTCTCCTCTGCGTCTCCACCACGTACGAACAATCGACCATCTTCTGCCACTGTAGAGGTTCCAGGTAAGGTTTGTAAAGCTCCTACAAAATCACCTAAAGCACTTGCTGTAGTCACAACATCCAAAGGTTTTAATGCAGTTACTTTCGCATTGTCACCAGCTTCAAAGGTTCCTGCATTGATAATCACAGCATCCAAGGTATTCACATCTTCTCGAAGTTTGACCGTGAGCTTTTTCATGTTCTTAACATCATCTGTCAATGAAAACTCTTCAAAAGAGATAAAAGAAACGATCAACGTTTGCAATCCAGTTTCAGAAGAGGTAAATGAGAATTCCCCTTTTTCATTGGTTGAAGTTCCATCATAGGTTCCGTCTAAATAGACGTTGGCGCCAAAAATGGGTTCTCCTTTTGAATCGGTTACTTTTCCTGAAACTGTTTGCTGAGCATAAAAGCTCACTGTGAATAATAGACTTAATAAGAATGTTGCGGTTTTCATTGTTCAAATTTTATAGGACAAAGGTGAAATAAGAACACATCCTATTCTAAAAAGAATGACCGAGTTGTCAAAAAATGGAGCTGATCCGTTTCAGAGTTCGATTTTTCCGTTTTAAGGTTTGTTTTTGAGGGAAACCAGTGAAGTCAAGTCAAAAAATTCATTTTAAGCCTTGGGATTTCCTTGCTCATGCATGTTTCGTATATAGACCCTGATTTGTCGCCGTTACTTTGCCTCATCAAATAATTATAATTGAATCAAGATGAAAAATTTAAAGAACAGTTTAGTTTATGGATGGGTAGCAATCATTGCGTTAGTACTGGTAAGTTGTAGCGATAATGATGATGATATTGTTATAGATACACCTGTAACAGATACAAGTAATATTAGATTAGCTGCTAATGCCACGTTTGGAAGTATTTTAACGGATGGAGATGGAAACTCCTTATACTTCTTCTCAAAAGACACCAAAGATAACTCGGTGTGTGTTGATGGGTGTGCCGGTTCTTGGCCAGCATATCACAACGATGATATTTCAGTGGGGGCTGGGCTAGACTCCAATGACTTCGCGACCATCACAAGAACAGATGGAACGATGCAGACGACTTATAAAGGATGGCCGTTGTACTACTTTGCCAATGATGCAGCGGCAGGTGATACCAATGGAGACGGAGTCGGCGGAGTTTGGTTTATTGCCAAAGATTATTCAGTAATGTATGCCAATGCACAGTTGGTTGGAAACGATGGAAACAACTACTTGGAAGATTATACCGTAGGTGATGGGGCAACAAGTTATATTGTAAGCTTTGCAGGAAGAACCATGTATACATTTATCAATGATACGGATGGAACCAACAACTTCACAGCTGCTGATTTCTCTAACAACGGAGCATGGCCTATAGTAGAAATTGGAGCAGATGAAATTCCAAGTATTTTAGACAGTGCCGACTTTGGTGTGATTGATGTGTTCGGAAGAAATCAATTGACATACAAAGGGTGGCCATTGTATTACTTCGGACAAGATACAGTGCGAGGAGATAATAAAGGTGTGAGCGTACCGAACCCAGGTGTTTGGCCAATTGCTAATGTAAACACGGTAGCAGCACCATAAAATTTGAATTAATAATCGGGTAAAAAAAGCACTGAATTTTCAGTGCTTTTTTTATTGTATGGGAATACAAAGATCTACAATGAACTTTCCTTCGGGGTGTTCTTCTGCATTGTTGTAATATATTTCAAAAGGATCGGTCCCGCCTCTTTGATAACCGTTTTCAGTCATCCAAACAAAATTAGATTCCCAAGCTTGTTGAAATTCATAGGGAGTGATTTCAAATCTAGAAACAATACATTTTACAGGTTCAATGGTTCTGAGACTTACGGCTCCATCTACCTTTACAGGATAATTTAATGCGATGCAGGCGCTTAATCGCAAATGATTTGGGTCTGTGATTTTTGGACTGTCATGATAGATAGTCAATAACTTTAAATTCTCCTGTGCCATCAATCCTTTGGGAGTTGCCCATTGAATTAATTGAGAAAAGGTCTTCCCAATCTCATACATGTTTCCTACATGACTCATGTAGGCTAAATTCATTTTTCCTATTGTTTTAGCTTCTGTGTTGCCATTCATATGTATCCAGTTTAATGATTTTTGAATACTGCGAATGTATTGCTCAAAAGTAACTTCTATTTGACCGTTCTTGCGCTCCGTTTTGCAAATCTTGCTAAACTTTTCTGGACTTTGTTCTTTAAATTCTTGAGGACTTAGTCCATAGAAATTTTTAAATGTTCTTGAGAAGACCGAAATACTTGAGAAACCCGTTTTATCAGATACTTCTGTTACGGAAATGTTCTTTTTATTTAAAAAATGAGAGGCTGCCTTTTCAATTCGTTTTCTTAAAATGTATTTATTAGGAGTTTCTCCCATTACTACAGAAAAAAGCCGATGGAAATAGAAAGTAGAGAAATAGGCTTCTTTGGCAATATCCTCCAATATTAATGGATTGTGAAGGTTGCGATCAATATAATAGATGGCTCTATTAATACGCGCAATGTTCTCTTTTGCAACCTCCTGAGATTTCATTTTGTTCTTTTTTGTAAATAGTAAAATAAGATACCACTTGTAAAGTACAGGCCAACATCAATGATATCTGCAGTATATCGCTCCATCACCTTTGGGAAATAATATTCAAATAGTACACTGTATAACGTGCATAGATAAAGAATTACCGGTAAAGAGATTTGATAGTTCTTGTCATTTTTACTCCATCGAAGGAGGTGCAAACAGGAAGTAAGAATAATAGGAATAATTAAAAAATCATTCAGGTAATTGTTGATGATCTCTGGTAGTGCAATGTCAAACCTTTGAAAAAGATAGATAGTTGTTCCAAGAACTAAGGAGCACATAAAGTAAAAATCTACTGGCTTTTTCATGGCTATCCAGCAGCTGCCATTGCAACAATCCAAGCGATAACACCTCCAATGGCACTAACAACTAGAAATGCAGAGTATAGAATCCACCCCACAATTCGATACGGAATAAAAGCGTGCTTTTTCATGCGTTCCACCCAATTAGGGTTTTCCAATCTCCATTGAACTTCAGCAACCCGCTTTTCTTTCTCTTGCATCTCTCGAATATCCGTCTTTACTTGAAATGAAATCAGTTCACCACAATGCTCACAGTAATCTCTGTTTGTATTGAAGGTACCGCATTTGGAACATTTGATAATTGAAGACATGCCTGAGTTCCTAAATTGAATATTGATCTTTCTTTTTAAATGGACGGATGATTAAACGTGTTTCTCTATCAAAACGAATGTAATTGTAGACCCAATTCATAAAAACAACCACCTTATTTCGAAAACCAATCAATGAGAAAAGATGTACAAACATCCAAACGAACCACGCAAAGATTCCTTGAAATTTCCATTTAGGAAGATCTACCACAGCTTTGTTCCTTCCGATGGTAGCCATAGAACCTTTATCATGGTAAGAAAAAGGTTTTAGCTTTTTCCCTTTTTCAAGTGCGAGAATATTTTTTGCTAATAATTTTCCTTGCTGAATGGCAGGTTGTGCCATCATAGGGTGACCGTGTTTGTACTTTTCTGAAGACATGGAAGCAACATCTCCAATAGCAAAGATGTTTTCATATCCATTGACACGGTTGAAAGTGTCTACTTTGAATCGAGTTCCTCTTTGGATGATCGCTTCTTCGTTTAATCCGTTGATGGTGTCTCCAGTTACTCCGGCAGCCCAGATGACCGTAGAAGCTTTGAACGTTTGATCTGTATTGGTAATCACATTCAGTCCGTCATAATCCTTTACATAGGTTTCCTTCCAAATATTCACACCCAGCTTGATTAAAAAATCTTCTGACTTTTTTGAAGATTGTGGACTCATGGCATCCAACAATCGGTCAGAGCCTTGAATTAAATTGATCTGCATTTGTCGGATATCCAAATCGGGATAATCTTTAGGCAAGATTCCTTTTTTCATCTCCGCCAAGGCACCCGCCAACTCAACTCCTGTAGGTCCACCACCAACAATCACAAAATTCATCAGTGCCAATCTTTCATCTAGATCGGAGGTGAGGAGAGCTTCTTCGAAATTCTCAATGATCAAACTTCGGATGTTCAGCGATTGTGGAACCGATTTCATTCCCATCGCGTACTTCTCGATGTTCTGATTGCCAAAGAAATTTGTCTTGGAACCTGTAGCGATCACCAGATAATCGTATTCTAGATTACCAATAGAGGTCTCAACAATGTTTTTTTCGGGAAGGATGTTGGTGACCTCCGTCAACCTAAAAAAGTAATTTTCGAGATTTTTGAGGGTCTTTCTTAGTGGAAAAGCAATGCTGTCAGGTTCCAATCCTCCTGTGGCCACTTGGTACAATAAAGGTTGAAATGTATGATAGTTATGCTTGTCTAGTAATACAACTTGTAGCTCTTGTTTTTGTAAACCTTTTACGACTGCGAGTCCAGCAAATCCTCCTCCGATAACAACGACACGAGGAAAGCTAGTTTGAGGAATGTTCATGTCTATTTCTTATTTAAAAGAAGTACTACAAATTTACGAAAAATAAAAGCCCTGACATGCATCAGGGCTTCTTAACTTTTTACAAAGTATGTGATAATGGGGGGGATAATCGTCATGTTGACAAATTCAAATTTCGTCATAACTTCTCGAAATACTGTACGTGGTACTACGTAGATTTTAGAAATGAAAAACCCCGAACCTAAGGTTCGGGGTTTTAACTATACTGAAAGGTTCACTACAGTGAACCTTTCAGTAGGCAATATAATTACTTAACTTCTTCGAAGTCTACATCTTCAACGTTATCACCTTCGGTGTTTTCTCCACCCTGAGGTTGACCTTGGTCAGCTCCCGTAGCGGCGCCTTGTGCTTCTTGTTGGGCTTTGTACATTTCTTCAGAAGCAACTTTCCAAGCTTCGTTGATCTTTTCCATGGCAGCATCAATCTGTGCAATGTCTTTAGATTCGTGAGCTTTCTTCAAGTCTTCCAAAGCAGCCTCAATAGGCTCCTTCTTATCAGCAGATAATTTATCTCCAAATTCTTTCAATTGCTTTTCAGTTTGGAAAATCATAGAGTCTGCACCATTGATCTTATCAGCAACTTCTTTCGCTTGCTTATCAGCTTCAGCATTTGCCTCAGCATCGCGCTTCATCTTTTCGATTTCTTCGTCTGACAATCCAGAAGAAGCTTCAATTCTGATCTCTTGAGTTTTGTTGGTTCCTTTGTCTAAAGCAGATACTTTGATGATTCCGTTTGCATCGATATCAAAAGTTACTTCAATCTGAGGAATTCCTCTTCCTGCAGGTGGAATACCATCTAGGTGGAAACGACCGATTGTCTTGTTATCGGCAGCCATCGCTCTTTCACCTTGCAATACGTGAATCTCTACAGAAGGTTGATTGTCAACAGCTGTTGAGAATACTTGTGATTTCTTGGTTGGAATGGTTGTATTCGCATCAATTAATTTGGTGAATACGTTCCCCATCGTTTCAATTCCTAATGACAATGGAGTTACGTCTAATAAAAGAACGTCTTTTACATCTCCTGTCAATACTCCACCTTGAATGGCAGCTCCTAAAGAAACTACTTCGTCAGGGTTTACACCTTTACTAGGCGCTTTTCCAAAGAACTTTTCAACAGCTTCTTGAATAGCTGGAATACGAGTTGAACCTCCTACTAAGATGATCTCATTGATATCAGAGGTTGAAAGATCTGCATTCTTTAAAGCAGTTCTACATGGCTCGATGGTTCTTTTTACCAAATCATCGATCAATTGCTCGAATTTCGCTCTTGACAAACTTCTTACCAAGTGTTTTGGTCCACTTGCAGTAGCAGTGATATATGGTAAGTTAATTTCTGTTGAAGTAGTACTTGATAACTCGATTTTTGCTTTTTCAGCAGCTTCTTTCAAACGTTGCAAAGCCATTGGGTCTTTTCTTAGATCCATGTTTTCTTCAGCTTTGAACTCGTCAGCCAACCAAGTGATGATCTTTTCATCTACATCATCTCCTCCTAAGTGAGTATCACCATCTTTAGACAATACTTCAAATACTCCGTCTCCTAGTTCTAGGATAGAAACATCGTGTGTTCCACCACCAAAGTCGAATACCACGATCTTCTTGTCGTCATTAGATTTATCCAATCCATAAGCCAAAGCCGCAGCTGTAGGCTCATTGATGATTCTGCTTACTTTTAATCCGGCAATTTCTCCAGCTTCTTTGGTAGCTTGTCTTTGTGAATCATTAAAATATGCAGGAACAGTTACTACCGCTTCAGAAACATCCTGACCTAAATAGTCTTCAGCAGTTTTTTTCATTTTTTGCAACACCATTGCAGATATTTCTTGTGGCGTATATAAGCGTCCATCAATATCCACTCTTGGTGTGTCATTATCTCCTTTCACTACA
>CAZTFN010000153.1:0-4501 GCA_964612905.1 uncultured Flavobacterium sp.
GACGAGTAACTGTACACCGCAACTGAAGACTGCCTACTGAGACTGATCATTGATAATTGATTATTACTGAGATGTACTAACCCAAACCTTCTGAATTGTAGCAATCGAGTCGCATCGTTGGATGTAAAATCCAATGTTTCTTTCATTATAACTACCAGTGATGTGGTATTCTGCACAAGGCTTTAAGCGAGGCTGACTCTTTCCGAAGTCAACATCACCTGTGTTGAGAATTGCCCAAATAGCTGTGGAATCAACTTGCCTTTCCAACATCGTACTTTTTGCGTTCTCTGAATATTCGATTTGCTTTTTTCTGATAGAACTCAAAGTTCTAGCATCTGGCCCATAGGGAAACGCAACGTCTTTCCCTTTCCAGATAAACAGTACTAATAAGGATCCTAAAGACAGACCAATCAAATAATAACCAAATCGTTTTAAGAATTTCATGTTCTCAATTTGACCACAAAAGTAGTTCTATTTTCTGAAAAGCTTGCCCATTTATTTTCTCAATAATGCGAAGTGTCCTCTAAAGGTTGTAGGGATCCCGTTGTTGGTAAATTGTACCTCAAACCAGTAATCTGTAGAAGGCTCTTTTTTACCTGAATCGTTAAACCCGTTCCAACCCAGACCACTAGGCTTTATTTCCGCAATCAATCTTCCTAGTCGATTGAAAATCTTAATGGTAGCATTCAAGTCATTTTGTAAGTCAGGAATGTTCCATGTATCATTAACGCCATCGTCATTGGGTGTAAAGAAGTTCGGATAATCAATGGCAACGAAGGTAAAGACAAAATCACCACATCGTCCAGAGATGTCTCTTACGGTAATGGTATGTGTTCCAGGGCCAACATTGTAAAACCTGTTGAATTCTTGAAACGGGCCATTGTCTAATGAGAATCGATAGAAACCAAGACCAGGATCTAAAGTGACGATTTCCACTGTGGCGCTGTTGTCAAAAACCTCGGTTAAAAAGTTAATCTCAAATTGAGGAATGGAGGCTCTTACTTCAACCTCAGTCGGATTGTAATTACAGTCGGGACCTACATCAGGAGTTAGTTTGGTCGTTTCTACAAGATAAGTCCCAGCAGCTTCCGCCAAATAATCAGGACCTGTGCCAACTAAATCACCGTTTAGATACCAATTCACTGTAAATTCAGCAGGATCCAAACCAGATTCTAACAACAAAGGATCACGTGCTTCACCCGTTTCTGCATCTACACAGATGGTTCCACCTTCAATTTCAAGATTTAGCAGCGGATGCACCGTTACTTGGAAGAGCGTTTCAATAGAGCAATCTGGGTTTCCTAATGGATAAGAGTATACGTAAATAATCCTCGAACCAAGGTCTGTAATCGTATAGTTTGCAGGATCAATTAAATCGACTTGATTGGGTCTTAGGTAATATTCCACAGCCACACCTGGAATATCCAGTAAAGGAAGATCTACACTTTCACATCCTTCTAAATCGGGTAGAGGAGGTAGCGCAGGTTCTTGGAATACATTCACGGTAAATTCATGCTCGTCTGTACATAAAATACGATCTCCATTTTCGGCATATACATACAAGGTTTGCGTAGCCGTAATGACATCGCCTGCAAACAATTGGGTTCCCCCTCCTTCAAGACCTCCAGAAGCTGTGAAATAATCTCCCACTGTCAATGGCGGAAGTTCGTAACTAAAACAAACGGTTACATCGTCGGGTTCATCGACTTCAATACCTAGAATTTCGACGGTAAATACTGTTTCACTCAAACAGCCAGGAAGATCCGCATATTCACTAAAAATATATATGGTTTGTGTTTCAAAGATCTGAGTTCCTTCGGGAATTTCGGTTGCATTGTCTGGCCCGCCAGGACCGTCGAAATAGCGCCCATTGTTCAAGTTGGGAAGTGTATAAGGTTCACATTCCGCAATATCTAAGAAATTATCCACTGGAGGTAGCGGTCGAATTTCTACCGTAAAACTCGTTTCTGCATCACAGAAAGCATTGGTGTTGTAGATATAAATCGTTTGTGAGGTCAAAACATCTTGCCCTGCAAATAAAGGATCACCAGTTCCTCCTGGACCTGTAAAATAATTTCCATTGACCAAAGGCTGCAACGTTGGAAAGTCTCCAAAGCAACGCAGAATGTCATCTTGTGAATCTACAGGAGGGAGAGGTCTTATCACTACATTAATCTCTACATTATCTGTACAATTGGGAGCTGTAGTAACTTCAGGAGCATAATAATAAATCGTTTGATCCGTGGTAATAGATGTTCCAGAGGCAATCGGATCACCAGTACCCATAGGACCTGTAAAATATCCACCAAATTGTTCATTTGGAATGATGTATTCACCACAAGACTCCACGTCAACGTAAACCGAAGTATCAATAATATCCACTGTATATGAAGTTTCGTTGGTACAGGTAATCGGAATTGTTGTTTCGCCAAAAAGATAGATGGTCTGAGATGTCGTAATCATGTCACCAGGAAAATATTCAGTCCCTGCACCATTTGACTCTGAAAAATAACGTTCTCCATTTAGAACTGCTGGGAACATATATGAATCACAGGTGATTACATTGTCTCTTTGCTCTACCGTTGGAAGTGGAATTACTTGTATGTCAAACTGGAATTCCGCACAAAATGAACCATCCGTGGCATCCGTTGCATAGAAGTAGATGGTGACATCATTTGTAAATATGGTTCCTGTTGGAATCTCCGTTCCCACAACTCCGCCGGGCTGAGAGAAAAATTGGGCGTTGGGATATGCGGGCACCACAAACTGTTCACAATACTCCGTTGGCATAGAGAATTGGTCCGCCATAAAAATGGTAAAACTAGATTGATTGGAACAGCCTTGTGTATTCTCACTGTAAATAAAAATGGTGGATTCTGCACCTACCACATCACCAGCAAAAAGAGGTGTGCCTGTTCCGTCAGGTCCTGTAAAGTAGTTTCCATTCGTCAAAGCTGGTAAGGTATAGTCCGTACAGTTAAAAACGTTTGGAAGTTCATCTACAGGGGGCGAAGGGTTCACATTGATTGTAAAATTGGTCACATCAATACAAATAGGGCTATCGTTGTCTGACAAGCGCGCCCAAATTGTAATAGGATCCAATGTTCCCGGCAATGAAAACATCGTTGGATCTGCAATAGCTCCTAAGTTATTCAAAGCATCGTCTTCACTTAAATGATAGGAAACTGTGTATTCGGTTGGAGGCAACCCATTCAAAATCTGAGCTTCTACCTGCGTTACCAAATCTACTTCTGTTTCGGATTCACATACCTCGAAATCGTTAGGCATTGTTGCCGTTATTTGGGTAATCAACAAATCAAATTCCAGAATGGCACTACAAAAGTTTCCAGAATTGATGTTTTGAACTCGTATATAAACTGTGTCACCGTTGGATCCGACATAGGAGGATGTTTGTCCATTTGGAATCGGGATGTTGTTGTTTGCATCGTCCAATGAAGCATAATAAAAAACATTGTAAAAAGCAGGATCAACTCCTAAAACTGTCTGATCGTTCAAAGTCAAGTTAAAGATGACGGATGTTGCTCCTGTATCGCATTCCAACAAATCATTGGGCTCATTGGTCATGAGTTCTGAGATAATGGCTTGATCCGTTAATTGACAACCGGTACTCAGAGTTGTAATGATCAAGTCATAAGTTCCTGCTTGACTTACCGTAATGGTTGGGTTTGTTTCTGTAGGAATATCAATACCATTCAATTGCCATTGATAACTAAAATTCACCAAATCTGTATATCCAGAATCCAATACAGTACTATCCCCATCACACAATTCTTGATCGGGTCCGATGTCTAGCGTAGTATCAAAACTTCCTGCTTCTATGAATACGGCAGAATCAAAACTAGAATCGTTGTAATCACCAATAACCAGTTTGATACGATATGGATTGTTTGGTGTCACATCAGAAGATGCGTTTAGTACGACCGTATGTCCTCTCATATTGAGCGTAGAGTTCGCTGGATCGTTTACATTGTAGGTGCTAAAAAGTTCAGGGTTTTCTGAATTACAACCTGGGTTAAACTGATTGTCTCTAATATTTCGTACGGAAATAGGGTTGGTTGTACCGGGAACAATTGCCAAGTTTGAAGACACTCCTGTGTTCAAATCCGTTAAGATAAATGCAAATACATCACTAAACTGGCATTGCCATTGTCCGTATTCATTTGACGCAAATAGAAAGTTGAAGGAAAAGTTGGTTGAAGCTGGTGTAAAATCAAACTCCAAAAAAGCCACATCGGTGATGGTTGCATCTTGCCCAATTGCATCGCTAATCGCTTGGAGGTCGGAATCTCCATTCGTGTTTGCCTGACTGTCCAAATCATTTCCTGTATACAAACCAGCACTGTTGGCGGCGATTCCACTTCGAATGATAATTCCCTCAGCAATTGGAAAGGAGGAACCATTTCCATTGAAATAAGCTACGGATTGATTGGAAGAAATGCCAATATTTGAGTTGGTTGCACAGGAGGTTGATAATAAGAGA
>CAZTFN010000153.1:4523-9422 GCA_964612905.1 uncultured Flavobacterium sp.
CAATTGTTGAGGTGTGAATCCTGAATCATCAACAGAAATTGTTTGTGCACTCATCATTGTTCCTATCCACAATAGCGCGAAGAGAAATCCTATTTTCTTTGAGAAGATCTGGGGGATACTTTTCAAAATTTAAGTTCTTTTAAAATGTTAACAACAAGTGGGGTCGGGGCTGAGTATGTACTTGTTTTCGTTTTACAATATCAATAAATTTATATCTCTAAAAGGAAGATCAAACCAGTCAGCAACTGCTTTGTTCGTTAAAATTCCATGATAGAAATACATTCCGTTTCTGAGACTTTTGTCAAACCTCGCAGCATTTTCAAATCCACCTTCTTCGGCTATATCCAGAAGATATGGAGTGAAAATATTGCTAATAGAGAAGGATGCAGTTCTGGCATAACGCGCTGGAATATTCGGCACGCAATAGTGAATTACACCATGATGTTCAAACGTAGGTTTTGAATGCGTTGTTACGCGTGACGTTTCAAAACAGCCTCCACGATCAATACTTACGTCCACAATAATAGAACCTTCTTTCATCTGCTCAACCATAGTCTCTGATACTACGACAGGCGAACGGTTCTTTCCCCTAATGGCTCCAATGGCAATATCACATCGTCTCAATGCTTTTGAGAGTGTTTTAGGTTGCATGGTTGAGGTATAAATAGGAGCATTCAAGCAATGCTGCAACTTTCTAAGTTTTGTGATTGAGTTGTCAAATACTTTGACACGAGCTCCCAGTCCCAATGCTGATTTCGCAGCAAATTCAGCTACTGTACCCGCTCCTAAAATGACAACGGAAGTAGGAGGGACACCACTGATGTTTCCTAACAGCAATCCGTTTCCTTGATTCACACTACTCATTAACTCAGCAGCCACCAATACTGAAGCCGTTCCAGCAATTTCACTTAGAGACTTCACCACTGGATAAACTCCGTGCTCATCTTTGATATAATCAAAAGCAACGGCAGTAATTCTTTTCTTGGCTAAGGCTTCAAAGTAACTTTTGCTTTGCGTTTTTAATTGCAAGGCAGAAATTAGAATACTTTGCGGATTGATCATTTCCACCTCTTTGACGGAAGGTGGTTCTACTTTGAGAACAATATTGCACCCAAAAGCTTCTTTCACGTCGTAGGATACTTTCGCACCAGCTTCAGAGTATTCGTTATCCGAATAGTTCGAACCCTCACCAGCACCACTTTCCACAACAATTCGATGTCCGTGAGCTGTCAATGCAGCAACGGCATCTGGCGTTAAGCAAACACGCTTTTCTTCATGATGCGTTTCTTTGGGTAAACCAATGAATAATTCGCCTTTCTGTTTTTTGATTTCCAGCATTTCTGCCTGTGGAAGTAGTTCTTCTTTGCTAAAAGGGGAGAATGAACTCATAAAGATGGTTTTAGTTGAATGTTACGACGACCGTCTTCTAACTGCGTCAAATGTACCTCGGTTGTCTTTAAAGGTAATAAATTTTGAATATTCTCAGGCCATTCAATCAAACACCAAGCATCTGAATAAAAGTAATCCTCTATACCAATGTCATAAGCCTCATTTTCATCCTCTATACGATAGAAATCAAAATGATATACAATTTGCCCATCTGCAGTGTGATATTCGTTCACAATGGAGAATGTTGGCGAGCTGGTCACATCCTTTGTTCCCAATTCTTTACAGAGTTCTTTGATCAAAGTAGTTTTTCCAACACCCATTTGACCGTAAAACAGTAAGGTCTTATTCTCAGCAGTAGAAATGACTTCTTTGGCAATCTGATGTAAGTCTGCTAATGCATAATCTTTGTTCATGCAACAAAGCTATCTATTTTGGACTATAAATGGAACAAGGAATGATCATTTCTTCTAGTGAAACACCTCCGTGTTGATACGTATTTTTGTAGTATTTCACGAAATGATTGTAGTTGTTCGGATATGCGAAGAATAAATCTTCTTTCGCAAAGACAAATGGGCTATTAAATGTAATGCTTGGTAAGAAAATATCTTTTGGATTTCTCACGGCATATACATCTTTGTTTTCATAGCTCAAACTACGACCTGTTTTGTATCGAAGATTGGAGCTAATATTCTTGTCACCAATCACTTTGGATGGATGCTTACAGTTGATGGTTCCGTGATCTGTTGTGATGATGAGTTTTTGCCCCAATTGCTGCGCCTTTTGAATGATGTCATACAATGGCGAATTTTTAAACCAACTCAAGGTAAGCGACCTGTAAGCTTTGTCATCACCAGCCAATTCTTTGATCACTTCCATTTCTGTTTTGGAATGCGATAGCATGTCCACGAAATTATAGACAACAACGGTCAAATCGTTCTGTCGGGTTCCGTTGTAATTATTGGCCAAGTCTTTACCGTCTTTCAAAGACACTATTTTATAGTACTCATGCTGAATGTTCAGTCGAAGTCTACTAATTTGACTAGTGAGGAACTCATTTTCAAACAAATTCTTTCCACCTTCATCTGTGTCATTTTTCCAATAATTAGGATATCTCTTTTCCATTTCTAAGGGCATCAAACCTGAAAAAATAGCATTTCGTGCATACTGAGTCGCTGTCGGAAGAATGCTGAAATAGGAGTGTTCTTCGTCTTTTTTATAATGGTTGTTGATGAGAGGTTCTAATACTCTGTATTGATCATATCTAAGGTTGTCAATCACCACCCACAATAAACCTTGATCAGAACTTAAGTTGGGCACCACATAGTCTTGAAACAGTGTATGAGAAAAAGTAGGTCTGTCGTGATCCGTTAAGGAATCTTCATAATTCTTCTTGATAAACTTGAAAAACAGACTATTCGCTTCCGATTTCTGACTTTCCAGAATCTCTAGCATTCCCGAATCGTTGATATCTTCCAATTCCAATTCCCAATGCACAAGCTTCTTGTATAAATCTACCCATTCATCGTAGGAGTTGACCATGGCAAGATCCATGGAGATTTTGCGAAACTCTTGCTGATAACTTGAAGTAGTTTTTTCTGATACCAATCGAGAATGATCCAAGTTCTTTTTCAAACTCAATAGAATTTGATTAGGATTCACTGGCTTAATCAAATAATCTGAGATCTTAGAACCAATGGCTTCTTCCATGATATACTCTTCCTCACTTTTGGTGATCATTACCACTGGAAGGTTGGGTCTTTTTTGCTTGATCTCGGACAAGGTTTCAAGTCCCGTAATCCCAGGCATATTCTCATCGAGAAATACAATATCGAAGTTCTCTTCTTCTACCAAATCAATTGCATCCGTACCGTTGGTACATTTAGTTACTTGATAATTCTTTTGCTCTAAAAAGATGATGTGCGGTTTCAAAAGATCGATTTCATCATCAACCCACAGGATTTGTATTTCGTTCATATATCTCGGTTCTCTTTTTTATTTTGGCTATTGTTTTGTTAGTCTCAAAGGTGCAAAGTTTCAAAGTGGCAAAGCTTCGAGAGACTCTAGTAAGGAGTAGTAAACGTAATTATATTAGCTGGACGTAAATATATTTACAAACTCTACTTTCAACCTTTACCCAATAACATAAAACCTATAGTACTAAACGCTAAAAGTATTCATTTGTTATGGTTCCATCCAACCGAAAATGATAAAATATTCCCAATAAAAAAGAATTATCTTTGTACTTCTGAAAAATATACTTTGAATTTGAAAAAAGGACCTACCAACAAATTAAAAGTCTTGAATGATCCTATCTACGGATTCATTTTAATTCCAAACAGCCTAATTTTCGATATTATTGAACACCCTTATTTCCAAAGGTTGCGAAGAATCTCACAAATGGGACTGTCTAATTTAGTCTATCCAGGAGCCAACCATACAAGATTTCATCACGCGATCGGGTGTTTAGAATTGATGCAAAAAGCAGTGCGTGTATTGAGGGTGAAAGGAATTCAAATTTCGAAGAAGGAGGAAAACGCACTTTACATAGCGATCTTACTCCATGATATAGGTCATGGACCGTTTTCTCATGCTTTAGAACATAGTATTGTAAATGAAGTGACGCATGAAGATATTTCTGGGAAGTTCATGCACAAACTCAACAAAGAGTTCAAAGGGAAATTAACCTTAGCGATTGATATTTTTACAGGAGCCTATGATCGTAAGTTCTTTCATCAGCTAATTTCAAGTCAATTGGATATTGACCGATTGGATTATTTGAAACGTGATAGTTTCTTCACTGGAGTAGCAGAAGGAAATATCAGTTCCGATCGATTGATTGCCATGATGAATGTCGTGGATGATGAATTGGTCATTGAGAAAAAGGCAATTTACTCTGTAGAGAATTTTTTGATCGCAAGAAGATTGATGTACTGGCAAGTATATCTGCATAAAACTGGATTGGTTGCAGAACACATGCTTGTTAATATTTTGAAAAGAGCAAAAGTATTGGCGCAAGAAGGAGTTGAGGTACCTTGCAGTGAATCCTTGCGTTTCTTCCTTTATAACAAAATCGATGAGAAAAACTTTGATGACAAAGTATTGGACACTTTCTCGAAATTGGACGATTATGATATCATGTCGGCTGTGAAACAATGGTCAACACATTCTGATATCATTTTACGGAATTTGGCAAGAATGATTGTCAATAGAGAATTGTTGCGAATTGAAATTTATGACACCAAAGTTCGTGAAGAGCATCGAATGAACATGATGATCGATTTTATGACCGCAACAGGACTCTATAAAAAAGATGCTGTTTACTTTGTTTTTACAGGTGAAATTTCCAATCAAGCATACAACAAAAAGAAACCGATTAAAATTCTTACGAGAAAAGGAAAGCTAAAAGACATCGCAAAAGCCTCCGATCAACTGAATTTACAAGCCTTATCTAAGCCCGTCACAAAGCATTTTATCTGTTATCCAAAGAAAATGGAATTAGCCTAGTCCTAA
>CAZTFN010000154.1:0-9402 GCA_964612905.1 uncultured Flavobacterium sp.
AAGGCTTAAGTGCCATTTCCCTCGGGTTTCCTTCCATTTTTCGTACCACTCTCTTTGTGTTCCAGGTTTTACAAAGAACTGCATCTCCATTTGTTCAAACTCACGCATTCTAAAGATGAACTGTCTTGCTACAATCTCATTTCTAAATGCCTTTCCAGTCTGCGCAATCCCGAAAGGAATCTTCATGCGTCCAGTTTTTTGAACATTCAAGAAATTCACAAAAATCCCTTGTGCCGTTTCTGGACGTAAATATACTTTCATAGAACTGTCTGCAGAAGCTCCCAATTGCGTTCCAAACATTAAATTGAACTGCTTTACATCGGTCCAGTTTTTAGAACCTGTCATAGGGTCTGCAATTCCCAATTCTTCAATCAATGCCTTTACATCTGCCAAGTCTTCCTTCTCCAAAGATTTTCCCATTCTCGATAAAATGGTGCTGATCTTTTCCTGATATCCTAAAACTCGTGGGTTGGTTGCTAAGAATTGTTCTTTATCAAAACTATCGCCAAAACGTTTTGCTGCCTTGGTCACTTCTTTGTTGATCTTCGCTTCAATCTTCGCACAGTAATCCTCAATCAAAACATCGGCACGATATCTCTTTTTTGAATCTTTGTTATCAATCAAAGGATCGTTAAAAGCATCTACGTGACCAGACGCTTTCCAAGTGGTTGGATGCATCAAAATAGATGCATCAATTCCTACAATATTTTCATGCATTTGCACCATGGCTTTCCACCAATAGTCGCGAATGTTCTTTTTTAATTCTGCTCCGTTCTGTCCGTAATCATATACCGCACTCAATCCATCATAAATCTCGCTGGACTGAAAGATGTATCCATACTCTTTTGCATGCGATATCACTTTCTTAAACTGATCTTCTTGCTTTGCCATTCGGCAAAAATAAACGATTTATCCAAATATTTATTCTTAATCCTTACATTTGTTACAATTGACAAAACCAAACAAAAGATGATAAAAAAAATTGCGCTTCTTCTGGGGTTTTTCTTTGGTTTCTCTTGTATACTTTTTGGACAAGTTCAGCTAAAAAAAACACCGAATTGGGTTCGTATAAGCGACTATGATATAAATCCCGAAATCTACTCAGATGAAAACTCTCAAGGTACTATTGAACTTCTTTATGACAATCAAGTAAATTGTGTTACAGAGGAAATCTATTACAGATTCGTGATCAAGATTGTTGAAAACGTAGGAATTCAAGCTGCATCTACCATCAATGTTCCTTACGACCCAAGTTATCAATCACTGGCTTTCCATAAAATCTCGGTCATCCGTGATGGGAATGCAATTCCTAAGTTGAAGCCTGCTGACTTTCAACTAATTCGTAAAGAATCCAATTCAGAAAATTACATCTATGACGGAACCATGACTGCCATTAACAATCTCTCTGATGTGCGCAATGGTGATATTATAGATTACAGTTTCACCATCAAAGGAATGAACCCTATTCATGATAACAAGATCTCAACATCGGTTGTTCTTAACAACTATGTTCCCTTTGGAAAATTGAATTTTGCCTTTCATCACAAAAGACCATTGCAATTTCAATATATAAACACTGACGAAAGATTTCGTGAATCAAAGGAAAATGGATGGTATGTCTATCGATATGATAAAAGCAATATTGATGCTGTAGAGTTTGAAGAAAATATTCCTCAGTGGGCATTCGCCAATGCCATGGTTTTTATGAGTGATTACAAATCATGGAAAGAGGTTGCTAATTGGGGTGCCAAAATATTCAAGGTAAAACAAGCTCCAAGCAAAGCACTTCAAGTCAAAATTGATGAAATTAAAAGAGCTCACAAAAACGAAGGTGACCGCATCACTGCAACCTTAAATTTTGTTCAGGATGAGATTCGATATTTAGGTTTAGAATCTGGCATTGGATCTTATAAACCTTTCCAGCCCAACAAAGTCTTTGACCAGCGCTTTGGCGATTGTAAAGACAAAAGCTTACTTATGGCTCATATGTTGAATAGAATGGATATTGAAGCCTATCCTGCATTGGTGAGTACCAACTTGCTAAACACAGTCAAAGATTATTTACCCAGTCCAAAATACTTTGATCATTGCATCGTAAAGGTTGTCGATAAAAACAACAAAAGCCGTTGGTATGATCCTACCATTTCAAACCAAGGAGGAGATTTCAGAAATACCAGCATTCCAAACTACAAGATTGGCTTTGTTTTGAAACGAAATAATCAAACCTTCGATGAAATTTCTTTGGGAGAAATTACCAATAATGTTGACGTGGTGGATGAATTTATTCTGGATGAGGTTGGTAAGGGAGCTACCTTAAATGTGACAAGCACTTATTACGACACCGAGGCAGATGCCATTAGAAATTTTTACAAAAACAATAGTTTAAAAAACATCAAACGAGATTATGAAACTTACTTGGCAAATTATTATCCAAGTATAAAATCAACTCAAAATCCAACTTATGAAGACATTGTAGAGGACAATGTATTCATTATCAAAGAACAATACACCATTGATAGTCTCTGGGTAGACAGTCCCGTAGACGATAAAAATGTGTTTGCTTCTTTTCATCCCTATATTATTATTGATGGTTCACTCATGCCCAGCAAGGCAGAACGCAATAACCCTTTTTATTTGTACTACCCTTCCACCAAAAACCATACAATCAAATTGCAATTACCAACAAGGTGGAACATCGAAGAAGAATTTATCAGTGCCAATTCATCTGCTATGGAGTATTCACTGGTAAGTAGTTATGATCGAAGCGGTCGAGTATTGACATTGAAATACAACATGAGAACTTTAAGCGATTATGTTGATGCTGGTGAGTTTCCTGAGTTTTATGCAGCGATGGACAAAATGAATAAAAATATTAGCTACTCCTTAATTTATCCAAAATCAGGAAAGATTTTTGGAGATCTTAAACCCGATAGTTTTGGTAGTCTTGCGGGTAAATTAGCATTTGGACTTGTGGTCTTAATTCTCATTATTGTTGGAGTTGTAAAATTATTCAATACTTCACCCAAGCAATATCAGCGTCGACGTTCCGACGAATACAATCCTCGGAAACGCTAAAAAATTTAACCTATGAAAAAGAAAAATGAAAAAAATTACTCAATTATGTCAAAATACTATTGACTTATTTTACCCGAGAACCTGCGTCTGTTGCTCAGAATCTTTATTAGATCAGGAAAAATTAATCTGTTTAACATGTCGATTTGATCTACCATTTGTTGACAATGGTAACTTTACCTCCAATGCAATTACCAAAGTTTTTGAAGGGAGAATTCCTATTACATTTGGAGCATCTTTATTGAATTATCACGATACTGGAAAAGTCAAACAGCTTATTCATCAGTTAAAATATCAAGGAAATCAAGAGGTTGGTATTTTGTTGGCCGACTGGTTGGGTGCTCAACTAAAGGAATCTTTGAAAGATCGCTCCTTTGATTGTATCATTCCAGTACCACTTCATGAAAAGAAATTAAAAAAACGTGGTTACAATCAACTTACCGAATTTGGAAAACAATTGGGTCAACTCATCAATGTTCCCTACTTAGATGGAATACTGAAACGAGTTTCTTTCACCAAAACACAGACCAAAAAAAGACGTATGGATCGCTTTCAAAATACAGATTCTAAATTCCTGCTATCAGAAGGGAATCAACTCAATGGCATGCACGTTTTATTAATTGATGATGTAGTAACAACAGGAGCAACTTTGGAAGCCTGTTGTAGAGAGCTTCAAAAAGCTGATGACATTAGAATTAGTATTCTCACCATGGCGGTAACGGAATAAGAGAAAAACATATCACATCAATTAAGAGTGGCGAGTTCGTTCAAGAGTTTCACTCATAATTAACAAAACTCTCACACAGCATTCCGAAAAATATATTGTTTATTTGCAGTAAAATCATACAATTGAAGAGAGTACTCAATCTTTTACTACTTGTTCTTGTTTTTACCTTATCTCAATGTGCTAAAAAAGGAAGACCTTCGGGTGGTCCAAAGGATGAAGATCCACCAGTCTTTGTAGTGGCAAATCCTCCGTATGGCACCATCAATTTTGATAAAGATGAAATTCGAATTTTCTTCAATGAGTATATTAAGTTGAAAGATCTCAACAAACAATTGATCATTTCTCCACCTTTAAATCCTGAAAATCCTTCTTTAATTACTCCGCAAGGAAGTCCGAGTGAATTCATCAGCATTAAGCTTTTGGATACACTCAAAGAGAATACTACTTATATTTTCAATTTTGGAAATAGTGTGGAAGACAACAACGAATCCAATACACTAGAAGGTTTCAAATATGTGTTTTCTACGGGAAGTTATATCGATTCTTTAAAGCTTAAAGGAGGAGTGAAGAATTCGTATTCTTCGGACAATATCAAGGACATCAAAATGCTTTTGTATCGATTGGACAGTTCTTATACAGATTCCGCAGTGTATAATAAAAAGCCAAGTTATGTAGCCAGTACTTTGGATACTTCCCGATTTGAATTCACCAATATGAAGAAAGGCAAGTACTTATTATTGGCTTTAAAGGACCAAGCGAGCGACTACCAGTTTGATCCAAAGTCTGATGAAATTGGATTCTACAAGGATACGATTGTACTTCCAAGAGACACCATTATTGATGGTGAGATTTCACTCTTTAAGGAAATATTGCCTTATGCGTTTAGAAGAGGGAAAGAGGAACGCAAAGGGAAGCTTATTTTTGGTTATGAGGGAAATCCAGAAGGTATTGATATTCGGTTGATTTCTGAGGTCCCTGACGATTTTAAAAGCATCATTTTACCTGAAAAAGGCAAAGACACTTTGAGCTATTGGCATTCACCTATTGAAAATGACTCTTTGGTTTTTCATATCTACAAAGGGCAATATTTAGATACTGCTGTAGTGAGACTCCGAAAAAAGAAATTTGACTCTCTTTCTGTGACTACCGAAGTGAGAAGCACACTAGAATTTTCTGACACATTATTCTTTAACAGTAACAATCCAATTGTAAAAGTTGACACCTCCAAGGTGATCTTCTTTGACAAAGACACCCTCAAGGTACCTTACGAACATTTTATTTCTAAGACCGATAGTAAAATAGGATTTCTGTTTGAGAAAAAATATAAGGGGAAATACTCCTTTACAATGTTGCCAGAGGCTGTAGAGGATATTTTCAATCAGAAGAATGACACCATTCAATTGAATTTTAGAACCAAAGCGCTGGAAGATTATGGTGATATTAAGCTTTCCATTGAGAACCCAAGTTCGCGTAGTGTGATCATTCAAATCACAAACAACAGAGACGAAACTATCAAAGAACAATTGGTCAACAGTACCACTAACATCACTTTCGGTTATTTAAAACCTGATAGTTACAAGGTGCGAATTATCTATGATGATAATAAGAATGGGAAGTGGGATACTGGAGATTTCCTTGATAGGAGGCAACCAGAGCTTGTAGAGTACTTCGAAGAGATACAGCCCGTTAGGCCTAATTGGAGCCTAAACGCAGTGATTACAATAAAGCCTTAAAATTTGAGTTACATTATATAATCAATTTTAATATATTTGTTATTCAAAATGAACCCCTTTTGAGAAATTTTCTCACATCTTTACTTCTGGTAACGCTTGTGCACACTGCTGTTAGCGCCCAACATTTCACTCATGACATAGGATTTCATGCTGGTACTGCAACCATGCAAACGGATTATGGAATCCGTAATGACTTTCTAAGTAGTTATGGGAATAGTGCCATTTCAATTAGTTTCACTCATACATTGCATTTCTTTAATAAGGACCCAAGATGGAACTCAGATCATAAGATATGGAGTTATTTGGCATTACGTAGTGAAGTAAACTTTATTACCAATGCTAATTTTCAACACTATGGTCCCTTTACTGAGGGAAATACAGATTTAGCCAGACAATTAAGAGCCATGACGGGTTCTACAAGTGTGACGAGTATCGGATTTCAGTTAGAATATTACCTAAGGTGTTTAAAGGAGTTCATTTATCCATGGTCTGACCTTAAATGGAATCCATATGTATTGGCTGGATTACAATTTAGTTCGTTCAACAACGACATGAACTCCACTCTTGGAGATTGGAGACAAGACATCACAGTACTTCCTGTGAAATGGAGAACTCCAGGGGCTTTAGATATAGGACCAGGAACTACGTTTGCAGGTACCTTTGGAGCTGGTTTACGATACAAGTTCAGTCCAAAAATTGATTTCAACTTGCAATTTAACTGGCAATTTTTCTTCTCGGATGCTGTAGATGGTTTACAAGCGGATGTGATTGAAAACAAAAACACTGAGTGGTTATTAAACTTACAATTTGGAATCATTTACCACTTGAACTTCGACAAGCCTTTGTTCTTATTCAAATAAAAACCCCCTTCGCCAAAGCTCAGGAGGTTCTCATTGATTTATTTTGTTTTTCTTTTTATAGATTTAATACTCGTTCTAAATCTCCGAGTAAGTCGTCAATATCTTCTATTCCAACACTCAATCGAATGAGAGAATCCGTAATTCCGATCTTCAATCGTTCAGGTTCTGGAATCGATGCATGTGTCATTGTTGCTGGGTGGTTTACCAAGCTCTCTACTCCTCCCAAAGATTCTGCTAAGGTGAATACTTTGGTATTCTCTAAAAGTTGAAAAGCAGCTTCTCTACTTTCGTCTTTCAATCGGAAAGAAACCATTCCTCCAAAGTCTTTCATTTGTTTCTTGGCGATGTCATGATTTGGATGATCTTTAAAACCTGGCCAATATACTTCACCTACTTTGTCATGGTTCTTCAAAAACTCTGCAACCGTTCTTCCATTCTCACAGTGACGTTGCATTCTAACATGCAATGTTTTGATTCCTCTTAAGGCTAAGAATGAGTCCATAGGTCCAGCAACAGCTCCTCCAGCAAACTGAATGAAGTGTAGTTCTTCAGCCAATTTCTGATCCTTCACCATCAAAGCTCCCATCACCAAATCAGAATGACCTCCTAAATACTTGGTTGCCGAGTGCATCACAATGTCTGCACCCAAATCTAAGGGTTGCTGCAAATAAGGGGTAGCAAACGTATTGTCAACGCCTACTAAAATACCTGAATTTTCAGCTTTGACAGCCCTTGATATTTCTTCAATGTCTGCAATCTTCATTAACGGATTGGTAGGTGTTTCTATCCAAACCAATTTTGTAGCTTCTGAAATAGCATTGGCAACATTGGAGACTTGGTTCATATCCACATACTGAAACTTCAATCCGTATTTTTGAAACATTCTTGTGAACATTCGGTAAGACCCACCATAAAGATCATCACCAGCAATGACTTCATCTCCAGGGCTCAATAGTTTCAGAACACAGTCAATAGCAGAGAGTCCAGACGAAAATGCAAAACCATGTGTTCCGTTTTCAATCGCAGCAAAGTTCTTTTCTAAGGCTGTTCTAGTAGGATTTGCAGCTCTTGAATACACATATCCTTTATGGCTTCCTGGGCTAGATTGAGCATAAGTTGAGGTAAAAAAAACAGGTGGCATTACAGATCCTGTAACCTCCTCATGTTCTTGTCCTCCATGTATGGTTTTTGTATTAAACTTCATGTATTCGTTTTAATCATCTATTTGAAAGCTTAGGAACTCTTGATTGTATTTTTCTTAATCAAATTTCCTACTGTAAGTCCCTGAACTAAAATGGAAAAAACAACAATAATGTAGGTCATCACCAAAAATAACTCTCGTTCCATTTCTTGTGTTAAAGTCAAGGCTAATGCGATGGAAATTCCACCTCTTAAACCTCCCCAAGTCATGATTAAATTGGTTCGAGGTACAAAGTCGAGCTTCTTTGCATAAAACTGTGTTGGCACTAATAAAGAAATATAGCGAGCAAGTAACAACAGTGGTATTGCAATAAATCCTGCAACAATATAAGACTGATTAAAGGTGAGCACCAATAGCTCCATTCCAATCATCACAAATAATACTGCATTCAATAATACGTCAATCAGTTCCCAAAACTTATCCAAATAGAGTTCAGTCATCTCACTCATAGATTTTGCTCTTATCGCGTCTGTACCAATTAGTAGACCCGCGGCAACCATGGCCAGAGGAGCAGATACGTGCAGTTTCTGAGCCAGCAAGGTTCCTCCCATGACTGCAGCTAGTGTGAGGATGACTTCCGTTGGATAGTCATCGATACTTTTCAATAGTCTAAAAGTGATCCACCCTAAGAGCAATCCCAATCCCAAACCTCCAGCAACTTCAATCAAAAAGAGTTTGGTAATGTCCAAAGCAGAAATGTCAGCACCGCCTTTGGCAATTTGATATATCGTTAAAAAGATGACAACTCCTACTCCATCGTTAAAGAGAGATTCACCCACAATTTTGATTTCCAATTTTTTGGGTGCCCCTACTTTCTTCATGATTCCCAAAACAGCAATAGGATCTGTAGGTGAAATCAAAGCTCCAAACAAAAGACAATAAATGAAAGCTACATCAAAACCTACCAATTGCAATAAATAGTACACAATGGTCCCTGACAAGAATGTTGACACCAATGTTCCTAAGGTTGCAAAAGCAACAATAGGTTTTCTATGAGTGGTGAGTTCCTTAAAATTGGTATGCAAAGCTCCAGCAAATAGCAAAAAACTTAGCATAATATCCAACAGTACTGTTTTAAAATCGATGCTTGTAATGAGTTCTTTTTCCTTCAACAACAAGGTATTATCAAAGTAACTCAACCCTAAAACACTTAGTGTAAAAAGAATGGTCACCAACATCAATCCAATGGTATTTGGCAATTTCAAAAATCTACTATTGATAAATCCGAAGATTGCGGATAGTACGATTAAAATGGTAGCAATTGAATAGTAATCCATGATTATACCAATTTTCTCAGTGCCATGATTACCCCTAAATGAAGCGATTCGTGCATGGTATTAAATTGAATGGCAGTATCGATAGAATCCAGCACAAAACCAGTGCTTGTTGGGTATTCTTTGTATTGAGTAAACACTCCCTTGTTGTAATCTTCTTCCAACCTATTAGGTAAAGATTTAAACAATTCTAAAGCTTCATCATATTCTTCTTGCGTCATTACCTTGGTAGGTGTGGTTCCTTTTCTGTACAAATCGATCAATTCATCCGAGATCAAACATTTATTTCCAGACAATCTATAATGCAGTAATTGTTGCGTAACCACGAGGTGAACCACGTTCCAAGCAATATTGTTTTTAAACCCTTCTGGAATGGTGTGTAATTGCTCTATGGTTAAACCGTCTGTCAATCGTAAAATAAGTTCTCGTACTTTTCTGAGAATGTCGAATTGTGTCTTCATGAATTCTGTTTATTTTAGCCAAATATAAAAGTTAAAAAATGAAGAAGGTCTATTTTTTACAAACTTGAGTCATC
>CAZTFN010000155.1:0-9355 GCA_964612905.1 uncultured Flavobacterium sp.
CAATGGAGTTTACTTTTTTAAAGACTTTGGAGAAGGGGGTAAACTTATATTAGAAGAAATGGGTAAGTATGAAGAACGATCCGACACCCTCTATGTAAAGACTTTTCTTGAGGACACTTCAAGGACTTTTGTAAGAATGAAGAATGGCGAATTACTAGATGTAAGTACAAACGAACTGTACAAATAGAACTCAGTTACTCATGAATAAAAGAACACTAGAATCATGGCATCAACTACAACAAGAACTCAAAATAGGTGATGTTGTTACAGGAACTGTTTTCCAAGTAGAAGCCTATGGTTCTTATGTGGATATTGGTAAAGATTTCTACGGAATTGTACTAGCTCCTCATATCAGTGATAAACCGGGTTTGGAGTTTCATGAATATCCGCAAGTTGGGGAAACCATTTCGTCAAGGATTTTAGATTTTTCTGAGTATACCAATCCAGATCAAATACCGTTCAACTATATCTCTTTAAGCATAAAGCATCTCTAATACCTAAGTGCTAATTTACCAATGTGCCAATTCACCAACCACTTGATATCAATCATAAAAAGTTTGAAGTACAAAATAAGCTAGGATAAAGAAATTGTTCGGAATGTTTTTTTAATCTCGCTAACAGCTAACAGCTAACAGCTAACAGCTAACAGCTAACAAAGTGCGAAGAACTTCGTAAATTTGCTAGAGAGGTAAAAGACGGCGATTGAAGTTATTGAAGTTCACAAAAAAGGGCATTTATTGCATTCCAGGGAAATTCTATTTGGATCCTTGGTACCCTGTAGATTACGCCATCATTTCTCACGGTCACGCCGATCACGCACGTTGGGGAAACAAA
This sequence comes from uncultured Flavobacterium sp., assembly GCA_964612905.1. Classification (GTDB taxonomy): domain Bacteria; phylum Bacteroidota; class Bacteroidia; order Flavobacteriales; family Flavobacteriaceae; genus Polaribacter. The sequence continues at coordinate 835 of CAZTFN010000155.1, forward strand.
CACTACCTCTGTCATCACGATTCCAAAGCCATTTTACAACATCGAATAGGGAAAGACATCTCCATTGATAGTTTAGGGTACAACCAAACCAAAACCATCAACGAAGTCAAGGTGAGCTTTCATCCCGCTGGACATATCATTGGTTCGGCGCAAATCCGATTGGAATACAAAGGTTATGTGATTGTTTTTTCGGGTGACTACAAGACACAACCTGACTTTATCTCAGTTCCATACGAACCTGTAAAATGCCACGAATTCATTACCGAAAGTACCTTTGGTTTGCCTATTTACCATTGGAAAACCGAACACCAACTGCGTGAAGAATTGCAAAATTGGATTCTTCAAAATCAGGAGAACAATAGAACGAGTGTTTTCATTGGATATTCCTTGGGAAAAGCACAGCGAATCATGAAGCTGGTCGAAGGAGTGGACCAAGTATTCGTGCATTCCGCGATCAATCATTTGAATAATGCGATTAGTAGCTCGGGAATTGAATTGCCAGAGACGTCCTTATTATTGCCAACATTCGATAAAAAAGCTTTAGAAAATAAGATTGTGATTCTACCACCATCTTTATTAGATTCTAAAATGTTGAAGCGAATTCCCAATGCAGCCACCGCTATTTGTTCGGGATGGATGCAAATTCGAGGAAATCGACGCTGGAAAGGAGTTGACGCAGGATTTGTTGTAAGTGATCATGCAGATTGGAACGGGTTACTTACTGCTGTCAAAGAAACGGAAGCAGAGAAAGTCTATGTAACACATGGTTCACAAGCGACCTTTTCAAAGTACTTAAACGAGATTGGAATTGAAGCACACGAACTCAAAACCGAATACGGAGAAGAGCAATTAAATGCTTCTGAAGAACCCCAAAAAGAAGTTACTGCGTCATGAGGAAATTCTCAGAACTCATAAGCGCGGTAGAAATTACCAACAAAACCAATGCGAAGATCGATGCTTTGGTTCGGTATTTTCAAACAGCTCCCGAAAAAGATAAACTCTGGTTGATAGCACTTTTCACAGGAAAACGACCTTCTAGACCCGTGAAGACTACCTTACTCAAAGAATGGTGTATGGAAGTCACGCAATTGCCTGAATGGCTCTTCTTGGAGAGTTATAGCACGGTAGGTGATTTGGGTGAAACCTTGTCCTTACTCTTACCCAACAATACTTCAGAAATAGAAAAACCTTTGCATGTTTGGATGGAGGAATTAATTGCCTTGAAACCCAAAGATGATGAGGCTAAAAAAGAATACGTCCTAGAAGCTTGGAAAGGGTTGAATACCCAAGAGCGATTGATTTTCAACAAACTTATTGGAGGAAGTTTCCGCATCGGTGTTTCCAAAAAAACATTGATCAATGCCCTGGCAAAACTCACAGGGATTGAAGCCAATCAACTCATGCATAGCATCATTGGAAATTGGACGGTCAACGACATCACATTTGAAGCATTGATTGCAGGAGATCACATCAATTACGACAATTCCAAACCGTATCCATTTTGCTTGGCCTATGCTTTAGAGAAAGAACTCGATGAATTAGGTGACATCCAGGATTGGCAAATCGAATACAAATGGGATGGAATTAGAGGTCAAGTGATCAAACGAAATAATGAGGTCTACATCTGGTCTAGGGGAGAGGAGTTGGTCACGCAACAGTTTCCTGAGTTGGTGGAACAAATTGAACAACTGAAAGGTGATTTTGTTATCGACGGTGAGATTCTAGCCATGAAAGACAATGCTGTGTTGTTGTTCAATGATTTGCAAAAGCGACTCAATCGTAAGAACGTTACCAAACGTCTGCTGGAAGAAGTTCCGGTGGGATTATATGTCTATGATTTATTGGAACTGAATGGCAAAGATTTGAGAGAGACTTCTATGGAAAGTCGAAGAAGGTTGCTGGAGAAGTTGTTTGCAGACAATGATATCGAATCGGAGTTATTACAATTATCAAAAGTGATTCAGACCCCAAAATGGGAAGATTTGAATGAGATTCGAAATGCAGCGAGACAATTCAATAGCGAAGGTTTAATGCTGAAAAAGAAAAATTCTGTCTATCACGTAGGTCGAAAAAAAGGCGATTGGTGGAAATGGAAAGTTGATCCATTAACCATTGATGCTGTTATGATCTATGCGCAAAAAGGAAGCGGACGACGAAGTTCCAAATACACCGATTATACATTCGCCGTAAAAAAAGACGATGCTTTGGTCACTGTTGCTAAAGCCTATTCAGGACTCACAGACAAAGAGATTACCGAGATCTCCCGATGGGTGAATAAAAATGCTACTGAAAAGTTTGGTCCCGTAAGAACGGTAAAACCTGAATTGGTCTTCGAAATTGCCTTTGAAGGAATTGCCTTGAGCAACCGACATAAGAGCGGAGTTGCCTTACGTTTTCCCAGAATGAAACGTTGGCGTCGTGATAAAACTGTTGAAGATATCGATACGATAGAATCCGTTAAATCTCTAATTACGGCTTCGTGAGATGAGTGCGTTTAAGGAGTCAGCAGGATACCAAGTCATTCAACATTGGATGGCAGAAAAAGGAAACGAGCCGTTTTCCTTTCAATATAGAACATGGGAAAAATACAGTCGAGGCTATTCGGGAATGGTCATCGCACCCACAGGTTTTGGAAAGACATTTTCGGTATTCATTGGAGTGTTGATTGATTATATGAATCACCCAGAACGCTACAAAAAAGGTTTGAAGTTAATCTGGTTGAGTCCATTAAGATCCTTGGCGAAAGATTTGGCTAAAGCTATGAATGAGGTTGTAGAAGAAATCGGATTGGATTGGACCATTGAGGTTCGAAATGGAGATACACCACAAAAGCAACGCCGACAACAAGAACGCTTAATGCCTGATGTTTTGTTGACGACTCCAGAGACTTTGCACTTGATGTTCTCTCAAAAGAAGAATTCACGTTGGTTCAAGAATGTACAGTGTTTCGCAGTTGACGAATGGCATGAACTCTTAGGGACGAAACGCGGAGTTCTGACTGAATTAGCAATCACTCGAGTTAAAGATTTATCACCCAATTTGAAAATCTGGGGAATCACGGCAACCATTGGGAACTTGGAAGAGGCACAAGAAGTTTTGATTCCCTACAAAGATTTGAAGGTTGTCAAGATAAAAGCGAAAGAGAAGAAGAAGATTGACATTATTTCGGTCTTGCCAGATGATGTAGAATTGCTTCCATGGGCAGGACACTTGGGAAAGAAGCTTAGCTCCAAAATCATCCCCATCATCTATGAAAACAACACTACTTTAATATTTACAAACACTCGAAATCAAAGTGAGCTTTGGTATCAAATCATCTTGGAAGAGGAGCCTGATTTAGCTGGACAGATTGCTATTCATCATGGATCGATTGCCAAGAAACAACGTTTGTGGATTGAAGATGCCATCACTAACAATTGGTTGAAAGCTGTGATTTGTACATCGTCTTTGGATTTGGGAGTCGATTTCAAACCTGTGGATTGCGTAATTCAGATTGGGTCTGCCAAAGGAATTGCTCGGTTCATTCAACGAGCGGGGAGAAGTGGTCATTCGCCTTATGAACGATCGAAGATTTACTTTGTTCCTACACATTCTTTGCAATTGATTGAAGTTGCAGCTTTGAAAGAAGCGGTCAAACAACAACAGATAGAAGACAGAACACCGATGGTATTAACCTACGATGTTTTGGTTCAATTTCTAGTAACATTAGCAATAGGAGAAGGCTTCAAGCCCAATGAAGCTTTTGAGTTGCTACAAAAGACACATGTATTTTCTTATTTGACAGAAGAAGAATTTAATTGGGCCATTCAGTTTATCACCCAAGGAGGAAAAACACTACAATCCTATGAGGAGTTTCACAAGGTGGTCTTGGAAGAAGATGGAGTTTATCAAGTGAAAAGTCGACGAATTAGCATGCTACACCGAATGAATATTGGAACCATTGTGAGCGATGCGATGTTGATGGTCAAATTCTTTTCTGGCGGTTATGTTGGCATGGTAGAAGAGTACTTCATTAGTAAGTTGAAGAAAGGCGATGCTTTTATTCTTTCAGGTCGAGTCTTGGAATACATGCAAATCAAAGACATGACAGTCTTGGTAAAGCGAAGCAAGAAGAAAAAAGGAATCACACCGTCATGGAAAGGCGGACGTTTGCCACTCACTTCCTACTTATCGCATTTCCTTCGGTTAAAGTTGAACGACTCATTACAACCCAATAGTCGAGAGCGAGAACTGAAGTTTCTGCATCCTTTGGTGGCAAGACAAGATGAATATTCACACATTCCTAGAAGTGATGAGTTTTTGGTAGAATTGATCAATACCAAAGAAGGATTTCACTTATTCATGTATCCGTTTGAAGGGAAGATTGTCAATGAGATTTTGGCTACATTGATTGCCTATCGTATCAGTCAATTTAAACCGTTGACATTCACTATTGCTACGAATGATTATGGGTTTGAATTACTAAGCGATCAAGAAATGGATTTGGATGAGGAGAAGATTCATCAAATCCTATCCAAAGAAAACTTGATGAAAGATGTGGTCGCCAGTGTGAATGCTTCCGAAATGGCATCCAGAAAGTTTAGAGATATTGCTGTGATTGCTGGATTGGTGGTACAAACACATCCAGGAAAGCGAAAAACAAATAAGAGTCTACAATCGTCATCAGGATTAATTTTCAGAGTTTTGGACGAATACGAACCTGACAATTTATTATTGCGACAAGCTTATACAGAAGTGTTCAATCACGAATTAGACGAAGCTAGAATGCAAGCTGCTTTTGAGCGTATCAATGAAAGTAACATCATTATTAAAACAACCAGTGCATTTACGCCATTGAGTTTCCCCATCAAAGTGGACAGCCTACGAAACTCCATGAGCAACGAAGACTTGGCAAAACGTATTGAGCGGATGCAGAAACAATCGTATAAAATCATTCAAAAATAGATTATAAATTAAGGAGACCTACGAGGCTTTGGAAACCTCGTAGGTCTCCTTAATTTAGCCAAGCAAATCGGAACCATTTTCTCTCAATAACAATGAAGTTGTCAAAAATTAATGATCGCTACCAAAGAAATTAATCATCATCAACAATCGTTTATTTTAACAAACCAACGAGCCTTATTCTGGGAAACAGAGAAAGCACTCGTGCTTTCAGATTTGCATGTGGGAAAAGCCGCCACATTTCGGAAACACGGCATCCCAATTTCTAAGAAAGTCTTGGAAGATGATTTAGATCGACTCCAACAACTCATGGAACATTTTGAGGCAGAAAAACTCATCATTGTCGGCGATCTCTTTCACGCCGAATACAATTCGGAGATTCACTATTTCAGAGATTGGATCAAGAATCTCGATATACATATTGAGCTGATTGTAGGAAATCATGATCGACAATCCATACGAGTTTATGAAGCAATGAATTTTATAGTGTATGCCAAAGAAAAGATCAGTCACAGCATCCGATTTGTTCATGATGAGGTTTCACCTTCTGATGAATTCTTTACGATCTCAGGTCATACCCATCCTGGTGTTTTGATCAGTGGAAAAGGAAGACAACATATTAAGTTACCATGTTATCAAGTGACTTCGCAACAATTGATTTTACCCGCCTTCAGCAAGTTCACAGGATTGAATACCCGCAACATGCCAGAAGGATGTTTGAATTATGCGTTTACGGATACGGAGGTTTTTGAGATTTAAATTGCCTCGATTCTAAAATTAACGTAAGTTCATAGAGATTTTATGAATAGGGAAAAATTTACAAAGTTTGAGGTGCCTTTGGATTGGATCGAGTAAATATCTCATAACTTCATTGAGTGTAAAAGGAAATGAAAAATGTTTATTACAAAGTTGAAACAATTAATAAATTGAATTTTTGGGATAGTATTATTGCTAAAAGGTATAAATCAGTAATTATAGAAATTGGTTCTTCGGATGGTGACGTGCTGGTTAAAATGGCAAATAAATACAGGAATTCTTTAATAATAGGAATAGAGCTTAGAAATAGGTTTGCCCAAATTACAGCTGGAAGAATAATTGCTAAAAGAATAAAAAATGCAATTGTAGTTAATGGTGATGCAAATCAGCTTTTCGATGAAGGATATTTTCCAAATGAATCGATAAATGAAATACATATATATTTTCCATCACCAAATAATATTCGTCGTCGTGATAGATTTATTTCAAATATTAACAATAGAAAATTCGTTAAAAACGCATATTCTATTGTTAAAACAGGGGGAATCATAAAGATGTTGACGGACGAGTATAAGTTTTTTAAATATTTCAACTCTATAATGGATAGAAGTAAATGGAATGAAGTTCAATTTTTTAGTGATTTTGAAAATAGTATAAATGGATTGCTGATTGAATCTGATTGGGAATACCTTTGTTACTATCAAGAATTAGATATATACACCCTTCAATTGGAAAAAAGATGAAGATATTTTTAAGTTGGTCAGGAAAATTAAGTAAGCAAATTGCTCGAGAATTTGAGATTTGGATACCTACTGTTGTACCGCATATTGATGTGTTTTATTCTAAAGAATCATTAGAAGTTGGGCGACAATGGATTGATGGTCTAAACAAGGCTTTAGAAGATGTTAGGTATGGTATTTCAATAATCACTCAAGATAACTTGCAAAGCCCATGGATAAACTATGAGGCAGGAGCAATCTTTCATAAGAGCAGTAGCGATCAATGTATTCTAATTCCAATTCTTATAGATGTAAATAAAGCTGAATTAACTGGTCCATTGGGAACTTTTCAAGCAATTAATTTTTCCGAACAAGAAATAAGAAAATTGGTACTCTCTTTAAATGAAAATTTAGGAGAAAAAAAAATACCTGAATCAATGTTAGACACAATGTTCAATATCCATTGGAAGGAATTCAATAAAAGGATTGGCGTTATATTGGAAGAGCATGAGATTAACTTTGATCCTGAAAAGCAAATTAATTCTGAGACAATGCTTAAAAGAATATATGAGTATACTAGGACTCTTGCCGTAAACAATGGGCTAGAAGAATCTAAATACTTCCAAGGTAATTCTAAAGGATATGATTTTAAGTCACGTTGCGAAAGATATATTTTTCAATTCATTTCGGATAATGAGCTTTTTGAGGAGAATTATATTCAAAATTTTCTAGGTATTTATAATCACTGTAATATGAAATTAAGAGCAGCGAAAATTGTACACACACCATTTTATCTCAAAGAGACCATCTGTAGTATTCTTGATATTGACAAAGATCAAGTTTTATAGGGACAACTTTTCAAAAGTTATCATGTAAAAAGAATGGATTCGTTTCATTATTACTACCGCGTCTTCGGACGCAACAAACCTTCCTGAGCCAAAGACGCTACCAACTTTCCATCTCTCGTAAATATATTTGCAGTAGCAAATCCACGAGCTCCTGAAGTGCTTGGCGATCGAGATGAGAATAATAGCCAATCGTCAAAATCAAAGTCTCTAAAGAACCACATTGAATGATCTAAACTTGCCATTTGTACTGTGCCATGTGCAGCCTTACCCATATGAGGTTTGATCGTGGGGCGAAGGATATTATAATCGGAAATATAAGTCAAGATTTGTTGTTTCATTGGTAAACTCAACTTACTTGCATCTCCTTTTACTTTGAACCAAACATCTTCTACAGCGGGTAAATCTTCTTGTACCATAGGGTTGGGAATCTCTACGGGTTTGAAATCGATGGGACGCTCCATTCCTAAAAATGCCTTTAGCTTGGAAGGGATGAAATCACCAAACTGTTCCGCCATTTGATTCCAACTTAACAACTCTTCAGGTTGTTTTAAATCCAATTCCATTGCCTCTTGATGATCGTAACCATTTTCCTTTTTATGAAAGGAAGCGGCTAAGATAAAGATGGTTCTGTCTTCTTGAGTTGCTGTCACCCTTCGTGTTGAAAAGCTTCCCCCATTTCGCATTTCACTCACATTGTAAGTAATCGGAATATTTAGATTTCCGGGAAGCAAGAAATAGGAATGCAACGAATGAACCGTGCGCTCCTCAGGAATGGTTTTGTAAGCTGCATTGAGTGCTTGAGCTAGAACTTGTCCGCCGAAAACATTTGGACCGCCAATAGGTTGACTGGTTCCTGAATAATTATGAGAATCGATTTCTTTGAGATTCAAATGCTGTACAAGATCATCAACGTGTTTCATTGGGGTGCTTTTTAAACGGAAATTTCTGATTGAACTCAGTAGGTTGAATTCTCAACAAAAATAACTTTAAAAATTTGTTCGTGATCGTTTTTTTATGTCGAATGTAAATCGTCAGATGTTCTGGAACTGCTCCCACCGAGCTTTTAATTTCGCTCGCCGTTCTTCCAAAATTGATGGTGCTGAGTTTGTTATCAATAGCGATACTGATATAATCATATAGCATTCGTTGATAAATTCCTAAAAATGTATTCAGTTTGTAATCGATTCCCACAAAATGCGCATCCAATTGATTTTGATTGATGACACCCGATAAAAATCCGACCATTTTTTTCTGATA
>CAZTFN010000156.1:0-9355 GCA_964612905.1 uncultured Flavobacterium sp.
TCCGACTGGTACGTCAATAGTGAACTGATCAAATTCATCAGAAAGAACGGCAAGGATCACCCGAAAGTGAACCTATATAAAGAATTCTATTTACAACACATTCTAGAACGTGCAAATTACTATGAAGACCTATCATACCAACTCAACAATCGACATATTCCACATACCTTATTGCTACATCACAATCTCAGTTCTGCACTATTTTTAGATGATTTGATTCAAAAATTTAAAGAGGAAGGTTGGGAAGTGATGAGCGCCGATAGGGCGTTTGAGGATGACATCTTTAAGAATAATCCAAACGTAAATCCTGCTGGAGAAAGTTTGATTTGGTCGTTGGCAAAAGAATCTGGAAACTATGAAGGTAAGTTAAGATATCCCGCAGAAGATAGTCGGTATGAGATTCCAAAAATGAAAAAGTTAGGGCTTTAATCAAAATGAGGAAAACTATAAGCATATTGCACAACAATCAACAAATAGATCTTCCTACTGGTCATTACAGTATATTTATTCTAGGGGGATAGAAGGTTATTACAAATGGTTTTTGGATCGTTCTTCGAGAAAAGAACAATCAAATTGAGGTTAAACCTGTTGAAGTTTTTTGGAAAATCCAATCATTTGCATTTGGGAAAAGAGCAAAAAAGATCGCTAAATTTGACATTCAAAAATCAGGAACTTATGAAGTCGAATTTATCAATCCGACTAATTTGAAAGTAAAGAAATCCAATCTACCTATTTCCAGTCGATTTGATAATTTCATAGCTACTGAAAAGATTCAAATTCTTATTGAATAACATCTAACATTGAACAACCAACCCACACAAACAACCAACCGTATTGACCTCTTAGATGTCTACAGAGGTTTTGCCATTCTTGGAATCTTTGTCGTAAACATTGTGATTATGAATTCAACCTTCTTAAATCAGGACGAATTCGCCAAACAATGGACCTCCAATATTGACCAACTCACACAGAGAATCCTACAGCTTTTTTTCTACACAAAATTCTTCCCCATTTTTTCATTGCTCTTTGGATTGGGAATTTCGATGCAAGCTTTGAAACTCTTAGAAAAAGGGAAACTATCGTTCTCATTTTTCGCCAGAAGAATGTTCTTTTTGTTTTTGTTTGGCGCTATACACATTGTCTTCTTTTGGTCGGGAGATGTCTTGAATATTTATGCGCTATTGGGGCTTTTGGTGACCATATTCATCAAGAAGTCAGACAAGTTGATTCTCGCACTAGCAGCAATTTTTCTGCTCTTTCCATTTTATGATCAACTCTTCGAGCAAGTCTTTCAATGGATCGGTTATCAACCTGAAATCTACTTAAGTGATTATACCGGTGAAACGGTGAACCAAGTCATCAAAAATGGAAGTTATGTAGAAGGTATTAAATTGAGACTGTTGGAATATCTATCCAACATCCCCATGCTAATTGGATTCTTGGCACCCGTAGCTTTGTCTATGTTTTTTGTAGGACTTTATTTAGGAAAAAATAAAATTTATTTGTCGTTGGATCAGTTTATAAACCGCATCAAAAAACCAATGATTGGGTTGGCAATTTTGACAAATATCTACCGAATTTTATTCCTATTTGTGTTGACCAAACTTGATATTTTCAAACTCGAATTAGGAAGAACCATATTGATCAAGTTGATGGTTATTTCCGATACCCTAATGGGATTGTTCTACTTATGGTTGATTGGATGGATTTGGTATCACACAAACTGGAGAAAAATCTTATCTCCACTCAAATATGCAGGTCGAATGGCACTCACCAACTACATCCTACAAAGCATCATTGGATTGTTCTTATTTTCGTCTGTCGGATTTAGTCTGTATGAAACAATGAGTCCGCCACAAACATTTATGACAGCAATTTTGGTGTTTATTTTTCAAGTGATTATGAGTAGAATTTGGCTGACTTATTATACATTTGGTCCATTAGAATGGGTTTGGCGATGTCTGACCTATAAAAAATTGTTCCCGATCAAAAAAAGCGCTAGACCCAATCATTTATCATAACCAAAAGTCTATGGACCATAGTAAACATCAAAAACACTCCTTAGAGACTCTTTTGTATAGTGCCGCAACAACGCTTGAAAGAGGTGCCTATTATGGTTTTCGAGCTTTGCTTGTGCTATACATGATGGGAGAAACAATAAAAATGGAAGCTTCGGAAGCAATCACTGTGTATAGTATCTTAACAGCGTCTATTGTCCTTTCACAAATTGTTGGGGCTTCGTTAGGTGATTTGCTCATTGGAAATAAAAATTCCATTTTAATTGGTTCAGTATTACAAGCACTGGGGGCTTTTATTCTTTGTATTCCATCAACTTATGGTTTATACGGAGGTTTGTTTTTTATTGTTCTTGGAAATGGATTATTTACACCCAATCTCTTCGCTAATTTTGGCAAATCCTATTTAAGCAAAACAAAATTATTAGATGCTGGGTTTACCATTTTATACTTAGCTATCAATATTGGAGCGTTCTTAGGTGTATTTCTCATTAGCTTTATAGGAGAAGAACTAGGGTATAGTTTTGGTTTTGCTATGGCGGGAGTATTCATGCTACTTTCTATCCTTCCCATAATTTTTACAAAAAAAATACAAGCACCAGTACTTCAAAAAGCTTCCATCACAAGAAGGGTGATCAATATTATCTTGGCTATTTTACTGGTCGGAATTTTCTGGGGAATCTATGAAATGTCCAGTACTCGAATTTATGACATACAGATGCAACTAAGTGAGGTTTCAGCACTAGGCATCACAAAAAGTATGTGGCATTCTTTGAGTTCTTTTTTTACGATACCAGTATGTGTTGTTGTTATTCTTATAACCTCCTTTTTTTATTACTCGCAATTCTTTAAATTATTAATTGGATTTGTATTTGGAGTTATGGCATTAGGTCTCATACTATTCATTCCTGAAATTCCTGAGGAAAGTCATGCAATAGCCTTTTTGGCTTCATTACTTTTTTTAGCCATCTCGGAAATTCAAATTGCACCAATCATACACGCCATATTAACCAAATATTCCAATCCAAAATACTTGGCTATTCTCATCAGTTTGTCCTTCGCACCCACAAGAATATTTGTTGCTGGCGCAGCAATGTTCAATGAGCAATTCTACGACAACTATAATTTAGGAGTAAAAATTGGAGTGATTGCTTTAACTTTAATCAGTCTGGGAATTGTTGCATATTTGATTCTTGATAAAATCATGACCCATAACAATTCGTCTAAAACCATAAACACACCATGAAAAAGATTTTACTATTTCTAGCCATCGCATTAATTGCAAATGTGATCAATGCTCAATTTGTCCAAAACAAATCCATCAGTGCTCAAATTGGATATGGTTTGAGTTCAACATTTGACAGCACCGATGACTTCGTAGATGGAGGATTCTATGCACAAGGAGAACTGATTTTGGAAGTGGCTTCTTGGTTGGATTTAAGACCCTACGCAGGTTTTGTTTTCACCAATTCAGATGGAGAAGATTTGAATGGAAACCCTACAACCGAAACTGCTACAACCAACGCCTTCTTATTGGGAGGAAAAGCAAGGGTACGAGCTCCTATTCGTTGGGTGGCTCCCTATTTTGAAATCGGAATTGGGACATCCATTGGTAAGTTTGAGACCTTGACCGCTTTTGATAATATTACCCAAAATGGAGTCATCTACCACATTCCTTTTTCTTTAGGTTTAGAGTTGGGAAGAAACAACAATTTTGATTTCGGGTTTACCTATTATATCCAGCCAACTGTTCGGCAATTTGCAGGTGCAGTTGCTATTGGAGTTACCTTTCCTTTAGATTAATAAAATGGACGCTAGAACCTTTGTTGTTGGAGATATACATGGTTGTTATGATGAGTTCATAGCTTTGTCGAATCAAATTGGAATTACCGATCAAGACTTGGTAATTTCACTCGGCGACATTGTGGATCGCGGTAATAAGTCAGTAGAGCTTTATGAATACTTCAAGAACAGAGAGAATGCTGTAGTTCTCATGGGAAACCACGAACGCAAGCATCTAAGGCGAATTTTGAGCTATTCCCAAGAGATTGTCAAGGTTCAGTTTGGTGACGCTTATCAAGAATTTCTCGAATGGCTGCCGTCGCTACCTTATTTCTATGAAACAGAGGATGCTATTATTGTACATGCTTTTTTCGAACATGATGTGAATCTTTATCAACAAAAAGAAGAAGTTCTCGCGGGTACAACAGCGGGCTCTCGATACTTAGAAAAAAAGTACACAGAAGGAACCTATTGGTCAGACTATTACACTGGTGAGAAACCCATTATCTACGGACATCATGTGGTAGGCGATGTTCCCAAAATCAAAAACAATACCTACGGCATAGATACAGGCGCCTGTCATGCGGGCTATTTGACCATTTTAGAGTTGCCCAGTTTTCAAATACATCAAATAAAAGTACAAGAAGACTACTGGAAAAAAGAACAATCCAAATGGCAAGTACCCGTGTTGAATGCTAAGGATTGGGAGCGAATGAAAATCGATCAAATCTTCAAACAGATTCAAAAACTTGGCTATAAGAAAGAACCTGAAATTGTTGAGTTCCTTCAGGACTTGCTTCTTTGGATCACGAAGGTATGCGATACCATTCCTCTGCTGAAAGATAAGTGTGATCAATTAACACATGAGTTAAAAACAAAACACTCGACCGATTTTCACCGTGAAGTAGCCAAGCTTCCATACAGCGGTTTTATCTTCAAAGCAAATTCAGGAAGACTTCAAATAGCGGATTTAGAGAACTCGTTGGACACTCCAAAGAAAGTGATTGACTTAGCCACACAATTAAACATGACGGAAATTCCTTTGAGAAATAACTCTTGAACCATGTCTTAGTTAGATTTAGGTAAAAAGAATAAGTCCTTTCCATTCTAAATGGTGACCTCGTCAATAAAAAACCAAAATTCCCTACCTTTATCTCACATCAATAGTAACTTCTTAATGAAATATTTCAAACTCCTCATTTCTTTGGTACTCACCATTGGAATTTTCTATGCATTAAACACAAAGTTAGGTCCACTTCCACCCTTAGGAAAATTTTTAAATCCACATTCTGGAATATGGCAAAATGAACATGATGAAACCATCACTGGAGAAGTCAACATTCCTGGATTAACAGACAAAGTCACGGTTCATTACGACGAGCAAATGATTCCACATGTGTTTGCGCAAAACGAACACGATTTGTACAAAGCACAAGGATATCTGACTGCAAAACATCGTTTATGGCAACTAGAATTTCAAACCTACGCCGCTTCAGGTCGACTCTCTGAAATTGTGGGTGACGGAGCACTAACCTACGACAGAACTGAACGAAGACGAGGTATGGTGTATGGTGCCGAACAAAGTGTTGCTTACATGGAGAAAAACGATCCTGAAACCTTGCGATTGGTTCAAGATTATGCAGATGGAGTGAATGCTTACATCAATCAATTGGAACCGAAAGATTATCCTGTTGAATACAAACTGTTGGATTACAAGCCCAAAGCTTGGTCTCCAAAAAAAACAGCATTGCTGCTCATGTATATGACTAAAATGCTTGCTGGACGTGATGGTGATTTGGAACGTACCAATGTGCTGAAAATGCTTGGTAAGGAGAACTTCGACTTACTATTTCCTGAGTTTTTTGATATTACCGATCCTGTGATTCCCAAAGAAACCGATTGGAGTTTTATTGATGTTCCACAAACAGAAACACCTTCCAATGAAGTGGTCTTGGATGAAATCAAAGACATCATTGCAAAACCTCATCCCGACAACGGAAGTAATAACTGGGCGGTTTCTGGAGCAAAATCGGCTTCTGGAAATCCGATCTTAGCAAACGACCCTCACTTAGGGTTGAACCTTCCTTCCATTTGGTTTGTCATGCAATTAAGTACTCCTGATCACAATGCTTTTGGAGCTACCATTCCGGGTGCATTGGCTGTGATTTCTGGATTCAATCAACACATTGCTTGGGGAGAAACCAATGCCACTCGAGATGTCATCGATTGGTATAAAATTGAATTCAATGAAGACCGCTCTAAATACAAATACGATGGTACTTGGAAAGATGTCACCCTTCGAGTAGAAGAAATTAAAATTAAGGGCAAAGAAGCCTATCTAGATTCTGTTCTCTATACACATCATGGACCTGTTGTATACGATGAAAACTTCAAATCAAATAATGGTCGGGCTGGTTACGCCATGAGATGGATTGGTCATGACGGTGGGAATCATCAAAAGGCGTTCATCAGTTTGAACAAAGCCAAAAATTATGATGATTATGCAAATGCTTTACAGCACTGGACGGCACCAGCTCAAAACTTTGTCTTTGCATCCACAGAGGGTGATATCGCACTTTGGATTCAAGGGAAATTCGCCAACAAATGGGAAGGACAAGGAAAGTTCATCATGGATGGTAGCAAACCAGAAAATGATTGGCAATCCTTTATTCCTCAGGAATTCAACGCACACACAAAAAATCCAGAACGCGGATTTGTGAGTTCGGCGAACCAACATCCTGTAGACGAACAATATCCGTATTACGTCTTCAACGATGGGTACGAAACCTATCGGAATAGAGTCATCAATGACTATTTCAATTCCAAAGAAAAATTCAGTGTAGATGATTTCAAGGACTTGCATAACAACAACTATAATTTGAAGGCATCGGAATTGGTCCCATACATGTTGGAACATATGGATGCCTCGTCTTTGTCAGAGGATGAAAAAGTCGTTTATGAAGAAATGAAAGCCTGGAAGTTTAACAACGATGTAGATGAAGTAGGGCCAAGTATTTGGCGTCAATGGTATGGAAAACTATTCTGGACACTTTGGGACGAATTTGACAATGATTCTGTGTCCTTGGCATTGCCGTACACCTACCAAACCATTCACCTTTTAAAGAACAATGGAGACCACAAGTTGATGGACATTGTAGAAACCAAAGATAAAGTTGAAACCTCAAAAGACTTGTTCTTGGTAGCTTTCAAAAAAGCCGCTAAGCGATTGAAGGAAATTAAGGAAGAAAAAGGCGATTACAAGTGGGTGAATTACAAAGGGACTTATGCGGGTCATCTATTGCAAGCTTTGCCTGCCTTTTCACGATTTAACATTCCCATTGGCGGAGATCGAAGTATTGTAAATGCAACTTCAGAAAACCATGGACCTTCTTGGCGTATGATTGTTGAGATGACCTCACCTCCTACTGCCTTGGGTATTTATCCCGGTGGACAGTCTGGAAACCCCGGAAGTAAATACTACGACAATTTCATTGACGATTGGGCGGCTGGAAAATACCACAGTCTTCAATTTTTACAATCCAACGAAGCCACGGATCAGATCATCGGAACACAAACCTTAAAACCTGCGACAAATGAGTAAGAATATCACCAACTTTATTGTAACAATTGTCTTGGCATACATCTTATCCTTGTTTTTACCTTGGTGGTCCATAATGATTGCTGGAACCCTAAGTGCGATGCTGGTACCTTTAAAAAAAGCAGCAGTATTCTTTATTCCATTTTTAGCAATACTGGTATTTTGGGCTATCTACACGTATATATTGAGTAGTGCCAATGACTTTACATTAGCCAAAAAGATATCTGAACTATTAATGATTGGTGGAAATCCATATCTATTGATTTTAGTCACTGGGATTATTGGTGGGCTTGCTGCTGGACTCAGTGCCATCTTAGGAAAACAATTGATTGCGATTTCAAAGCGTAAATAGCTAAGGTTCCATGGCAGTTCCAAAAAACAAAGCAGAACTGATTTTTGAAATCGAAACCAACTATGCCAAGCTGATAAAGGACTTAGAAACCATTCCTGCGGAATTGACTCGAGCGAAAGAACTTGAGGGGCACGCCAAAGGCACTCTAATGAGCATCTCTGATCTCGTTGCTTATTTGGTTGGATGGGGAGAATTGGTTTTGAAATGGCATCAGAAGAAAGTAAATGATGAAACCATCGATTTTCCAGAAACGGGATACAAATGGAACGAATTGGGGAAACTGGCACAAAAATTTTATGCAGATTATGAGAACTTGGATTATCCATCGCTCTTAGTCAAATTGGACAAGACCAAAGTTGATATTCTGGAAATCATTCAAAAGACGAGCAACCACGATTTGTATGAAAAGCCTTGGTACGACAAATGGCCTCAAGGAAAAATGATTCAATTGAATACCTCCTCACCCTACAAGAATGCTCGAACCCGAGTGCGAAAATGGAAAAGAGAACATCATGGAAATTAAAACCTTACAAGGAACTGATCTGAATGAAATTCTCAGTGCTTTTAATGAAGCGTTCTCAGATTATTTTGTCCCTCTTCAATTGACTGAAGAGCAACTAGTCAACAAAATGAAAGCCGATAAAACAGACCTTTCACTATCAGTGGGAGTGTTTGACGAACAAAAGCTGGTGGGCTTTATTTTGCATGGATATGATACCATCGACAATCGTAGACTTATTTACAACGGAGGAACAGGCGTAATTCCCAGCAAAAGAGGATCTGGATTGACCAAGCAGCTCTACCAATTCATCTTACCTATGTTAAAGGAAAAAGGAATCGACTCTATTGTTCTAGAGGTAATTTCAGAGAACATTCAGGCGATTAAATCTTACGAAAAATCAGGTTTTGAAATCGTTAGAAGATTGGCTTGCTTCAAAGGAACGGTAAGTATTTCCAAAACTAATTCAGTCATTCAAATCAGATCATTGGAAAGTTATGACTGGCTAAAAATGCAATCTTTTTGGGACATCCAACCCACTTGGCAAAACTCGAAAAACGTGACTGATGAACTCATCACAACCAATATTTCCTTAGCAGCATATCTTAAAGATCGTTTGGTTGGCTATGTAATTTTCAATCCTCAAAGCAAACGAATTCAGCAGATTTCGGTTCATCAAGATTTCAGACAACAGGGAATTGGATCGACGCTAGTCAGTAACTTGGTTGATAATTATGGTGACAATATTTCTATCATTAATATTGATAAGAAAGCAAATCATGTGCTCCAATTTTTCAATTCAATTGGATTGGAGAATTATCTGGAGCAGTTGGAGATGGAGCGACAACTTTAGAAACTTTCCAACAAAGTTCTAACCGCGACCTGACTCAAATGTTTGATCAATCCTTACCAATCTTACATAACCCAAAGAAAAGTACTAACTTTAAACAGATTGATTCGTTCCATAAAAATTATCTTCGAACCCATCTTTTAGCAAATAGATATAGATGAAAACAACCATTTTAACCCTCTGTTTTTTGGTGCTGACCAGTTCCGTTTTTAGTCAGAAAAAACCCTATGTTATTTATAATTCAAAAGGCAAAAAAGTG
>CAZTFN010000157.1:0-1931 GCA_964612905.1 uncultured Flavobacterium sp.
TGCTATCTCTACAATTGCGTACATAGTCTATGTTTATATTAGCTTTTACGTTTTAAATAAGCATCTCGTTGCCGAAAATGCGGGTGCAAATATAATCTTTTTTTAAAAGACAGCAATACTTACTAGCCAAAAATACAGGGCTTTACTTGATTTATGAAATCCTTTTGATTTGCAGCTTGAATAGTATATGGTTTCCTTTGTATTTTTGCACAACTGTTTTTTGAACCCCTCCATCTCTTTTTCGTAATGAAATCTATGTAGGTACGTCAAACCACAGACAATTTCTGAATGAATTTCAGAATTAATTATCAATATTAAAACGAATCAAATGAAAAGAAGTATTGTAACACTGGTATCGGTGTTTTTGCTAGCGTTTTCTTTGAATGCTCAAAAAGTTGAGTTCGAAGAATACGATCTAGACAATGGGATGCATGTAATTTTGCATCAAGATAATTCCGCCCCAGTGGTAATTACATCTGTAATGTATCATGTGGGTGCAAAAGATGAGCAGCCAGACAGAACTGGAATGGCTCACTTCTTTGAGCACCTATTATTTGAAGGTTCAAAGAACATTAAAAGAGGGGAATTTTTCAAAATTGTTTCTTCCAATGGAGGAAATAACAACGCCAACACAACCGACGACAGAACTTATTATTATGAAGTTTTCCCTTCAAACAAGGTAGAATTAGGATTGTGGTTAGAATCCGAAAGATTGCTTCACCCTATTATCGAGCAGATTGGAGTTGATACTCAAAATGAAGTGGTAAAAGAAGAAAAAAGATTGCGTGTAGACAACCAGCCTTATGGACGTTTCTTGGAAAATGTAAAACTTCACATGTTTAAAAAGCACCCGTACAAAGGGACTACCATTGGAAAAATGGAGCATTTAGATGCGGCTACTTTGGAAGAATTTATTGCATTCAATAAGAAGTTTTATGTACCCAATAATGCTACTTTGGTTGTTGCGGGTGATATCGATAAGAAGAGTGTGAAGAAAATGATCCAAGACTATTTCGGTCCCATTCCAAGAGGAAAAGATATTGTAAGAAGCTTCCCACAAGAAGATCCAATTACAGAACCAATCACTGCCAAGGCATACGATCCAAACATTCAGATTCCAGCGATTATGGCTGCTTACAGAACACCTTCAATGAAGACAAGAGATTCGAGAGTATTGGACATGATTTCATCTTATTTGAGTGGTGGTAGAAGCTCTATCTTATATAAGAAACTAGTTGATGAGAAGAAAATGGCACTTCAAGTTGGAGCGATCAACTTGAGCCAAGAAGACTATGGAACTTATATTTTATATGGTCTTCCTCAAGGTGAAACCAAGCTTGCTGATATCATCAAAGAAATTGATGAAGAAGTAGTAAAAATGCAGACTGAGTTAATTTCTGAAAAAGCATATCAAAAATTACAGAATCAATTTGAAAATAGATTCGTAAGCTCCAACGCAAGTGTTGAAGGAATTGCAAACTCCTTGGCGAGATATCATAGATTGTATGGAGACACAAACTTGATCAATACTGAGATTGATATTTTCAGATCTATTACAAGAGAAGAAATTAGAGAAGTAGCTAAGAAGTATTTAGGTGCTAATCAAAGATTGATTTTAGAATATTTACCAGAATCACAAAAGAATAAGTAAAAGACCCAAAATATGAAAACAAAAATTTTATCTATTGTTGCGATTTTTGCAGTGTCTTTTGCTGTAAGCGCACAGATTGACAGATCTAAAATGCCTGAACCAGGACCTCCTCCACAAGTAAAATTAGGGAAGGCAAAAAAGTTCAAATTAAAGAATGGTTTGACCGTAATCATGGTTGAAAACCATAAGTTACCTAGAGTTTCCGCCAATTTGACTATTGACAATCTTCCAAGATTTGAAGGAGAGAAAGCGGGTGTTACTTCTATGATGGGAAGTCTAC
>CAZTFN010000157.1:1941-9344 GCA_964612905.1 uncultured Flavobacterium sp.
AAGGCAGAAGGCAGGAGGCAGAGGGCAGAAGGTAAGAGGGAAAAACATCTCAAAAGATGATTTTAACGAACGAGTTGAATATTTAGGAGCGAATGTTTCTTTATCAAGTCGTGGAGGGTTTGCTTCTTCTTTATCTCGCTATTTTGATGAGATTTTGGGGTTAATGGCCGATGGTGCTAAAAACCCAGTCTTTACACAAGAAGAATTTGACAAAGAGGTAAAAATCACTTTGGACAACATCAAAAGTGAAGAAAAGAGTGTTACCGATATTGCAAGACGTGTTGAAGGTGCTTTGACTTATGGAAAAAATCACCCTTACGGTGAGTTTGTTACCAAAGAAAGTGTGGAAAGAATTACGTTAGACGATGTAAAGAACGAATACAATACCTATTACAAGCCGAACAACGCCTACTTAGTCATTATTGGAGATTTCAATCCAAGAAAGATGAAGAAAAAGGTGAAAAAGCTCTTTGGCGATTGGAAAGCAGGAAACATTCCAGCATATACAATGCCTGAGGTAAAAAATGTAGAAACTACCGAGATTAACTTCATCAATATGCCGAATGCAGTTCAATCAGAAATTGCCGTAGTAAACACATTGGATCTTAAATTGGGTGATGAAGATTATTTTGCAGCACTTCTAGCGAACCAAATCCTTGGTGGTGGAGCTACAGCAAGACTGTTCATGAATTTGAGAGAAGACAAAGGATATACCTATGGTTCTTACTCAAGACTTTCTCAAAACAGATATGTAGGTCGTTTTGGAGCTTCAGCCAGTGTTCGTAACATGGTTACAGATAGTTCAGTGGTGGAGATTATGAAAGAGATCAATACCGTACGTTACAAGAAAGTTTCTGAACAAGAATTGAAAGATGCAAAAGAGCAATACATCGGAAGTTTTGTAATTAGTGCGCAAAGACCAGCTACCGCAGCAAGATTTGCTCTCAACAAAGAGTTATACGACCTCTCTGATGATTACTACGAAACTTATTTGGCAAAAATCAATGCAGTAACCGTGGATGATGTTCAGGAAGCTGCTATCAAGTATTTCAGAGGTGACAAAGCAAGAATTATCATTACAGGAAAGGGAATTGAAGTTTTAAAGAACCTTGAAAAGAATGATAATTATGTAATCAAGTATTTCGATGCATATGGTGAACCTACTGAGAAACCTGAAATGACAATTCCAGTTCCTGAAGGAATGACAACTCAGATGGTGATTGACAACTACGTGAAAGCAATTGGTGGTAAAGAACAAGTAGGTGCTGTAAAAACGATGAAGTTTATCTACAAAGCTTCCATTCAAGGAAACGAATTGGAATTGACTAGAAAAATTTCTGCTCCGAACAAAGAGTCCAATGTTATCACATTTGGAGGGCAAGTATTCCAACAGCAAGTTTTTGATGGAGAAAAAGGATATGCTGTTCAACAAGGAAGAAAAACAGATCTTGCCGGTAAAGAATTGGAAACAGCACAAAAGAAAATGCTTCCATTTGAAGACATGGCTTATGTAACTGGAAAATTAGACAGAATTGAACCGCTTGAAGGTAAAAACGCCTATGTAGTGATTGTTGATGATACAGAGATCTTTTATGATGTTGCATCAGGATTGAAAGTTAAATCGATTCGTAAAGCAAATGGTGCCCAGGGAGAAATCAAAATCCCAACCGATTTCTCAGATTACAAAGCAGTGAATGGAATCTTAATTCCTCACAAATTGGATCAAGGAATGGGTAGATTTACTTTGAACTTTGTTCTTCAAGAGGTGAAGATCAATGAAGGAGTTGAAGACAAGGATTTTGAATAATCTGTTCAACATTCTTACGTAAAATATAGACCCTGACGATTCTGTCAGGGTTTTTTTTGCACTAAACCTTTTTGATTGTGCATAGTCTTAACATCAAACAAAATGTAGAGATTATGAAAAGACTAATGATGATACTATTGTTCACAGCATTTACATTTCAATCTTGTGCTGTACGAGTTGTAGAGAGAAATAGAGCAGATGTAGTGGTGGTGAAAAAAGCTCCTAGAAACCACAGAGTTGTTGTGATCAAAAAGAAGCGATACTATACTTGGGGGGGGAATATTACAGAAAGACTTCGAGAGGTTTTGTACTGGTGAGGGTTTAAAACTACTTTGCCTTGTTAACCAAATAAACTCCAAATAGAATAATTGCTCCAGATAACAATTGCAAGAAACTTAGTTTTTCGCCATCGAAAATTCCCCATGACACAGCCACAATAGGAATAAGATAAGTGACAGAAGAAGCGAAAACTGGAGTTGCTATATGCACCATTTTATTGTACAATACTTTGGCCAATCCTGTACCAATAACTGCCAATAAGGTAATATATCCAAGCGCATGTAAATTGGTTTCTGTAGTTTCAAAAGTGGAGAAAAACTCGGTACTATACAATACAATAAATGCTGGAATCATGAGTAGCAAGAAGTTTCCAGCTACAATGCTAAAAGCACTTAAATCGTGTAAATATTTTTTGACAATATTTACATTGAAGGCATAGCCCACCGAAGCCACCAAAATCAATGGTGCAAACCAGTAATCTTGATTTGGGTTTAAATGAGCTCCTTGCAAAATCAATATGGTAGTTCCTATAAGCCCGATAAAAACCCCAAGTAGTTGACGTTTTTTAAAGGCGACTCCGAAAACAATAGATCCGAAAATTAATGTATTGAAGGGTGTTAGCGAGTTTAAAATAGAAACAATGGAACTATCTATGTGTTGCACCGCATAAGCAAACAAAAACACAGGCATAAAGGTTCCTAAAATCGCAGTCGTTACAATATGCTTCCAATGTTTTTTTTGAATGGATCGAACCGTTTTAAAACCAACAGTCAAAAGAAAAACTCCTGCGATCAAGATGCGCAAAGCACCTAGTTGAACGGGTGTTAATCCGATGAGTGCTTTCTTCATTAATATGAATGAACTTCCCCAAACAAAGGCAAGAATACTTAGGTAAAACCATTTTTTATATTGATCGTTCATATTAACTGTTAAAATCAGTTCAAAAATCCGACAATTATTCCGATATCGAGGAAGGATTGTATAAATTTGTACAATCAAACCATTACAAAAGGTAATTATGAAACTACGTTATTTATTGATCCTAGCATTGTTCGCAGCATTCACATTTTCTTCGTGTAAAAAGGAAGTGGAAAAAGTAGAAAAGCAAGAAGCACCTAAGGAAATTGCTGAGGCAAAATTAGAAACAGTTTCACTGAACATTTCAGGAATGAGCTGTGAGATTGGTTGTGCGAAAACAATTCAATCGAAGCTATCAAAAAAAGATGGTGTCGCTGAAGCGAAAGTAATCTTCTCGGACAGCATTGCTACTGTTGAGTTTGATGCCAATAAAACCTCTTCTGAAGATTTGATCACCTTTATCAATGGAATTGCAGGTGGTGATCTGTATACTGCTTCAGAACTTGAAGCCACTGACAAATAACAACTATTTGAACTCATTATAAACAATCCTCCTTAGCCTTGGCGACGGAGGTTTTTTTTATGTTTTTGGGTTATCTTTGCACAAACTTTTAGGGATGAAAAAACGATTGCCCTTAATCGTAAAAATTACACTCATTAATCTGTATCTGGTCTTTCTTGCAGGGTCCTTTGTAAGAATGACAGGATCTGGAATGGGTTGCCCTGATTGGCCCAAATGTTTTGGATATTTGATTCCTCCAACTTCCGAAGAACAAATTACTTGGAAACCCAATACATCCTTTGAAGAAGGGATGATCATTGTCAAAGATGAAGCTTTGTATGTAGCAGAACATGAAGTTACAACTGGAGAGACTTTCAATATTGAAAATTGGGAAAAGTACACCAAGCATGATTATGCAAAATTCAATAAATACCATACTTGGATTGAGTATATCAACCGACTCACTACAGTTGTTTTAGGATTCGTAGCGTTGTTCTTACTCGTGAGTGCCTATTTGAATAGAAGAGAAAACAAGTGGATATTCCCGCTAGCGGCAGCAACCTTATTCCTAATTCTAGTTGAAGCCATTTTAGGGAAAATTGTAGTCGATACCAATTTGAAACCCACGATGATTACCATCCATATGGTGGTTGGTTTGATCATTATTGGATTGGTTCTACGACTACGATTCATCATTGCAGAAAAGAAAACATCCTACAAATACCATGCTCTTTTCAACAAGTTATTGATCGTATCGGTCATCTTTTCGCTCGTTCAGATTGCCATGGGAACTCAGGTGCGTCAGTTTATTGATGAACAGGTAAAACTGTATGGGTTTGACAACAAACAGTACAGTTTGATGGATCCTAACTGGAAGTTTTACTTTCACAGATCGTTTACCATTGCGATTGTCTTGGTGAACTTTGGAATGTATTACCTAAATAGACTTCATGACCTCGGATACAAGTTGATTAACTGGGTCATTTTAATGTTGTTCTTAGAAACCATCACAGGAATATTGATGTACTATGCAGAGATTCCTATTGGAACGCAGGCGGTTCATTTACTCTCAGGAGCCTTGCTATTTGGTCTTCAGTTTTATTTATGGTTGCAAAGTAGGAAAGTGGTTACCTCTTAAATAAGCAACAGAGCCATTATCTCAAAAGATTCAGACTCTGCTACCGGGAATATAAACGTACTTATTTCTTTTTCAGTATTCGATAACGTTGGTTAGAACGTTCCACTAAATTATAGGAATATCAAGAAATAGAGCAGCGTAGAAATACCTGAATTTTCAGTATTCCGCCCTTTGAGCTTCGTACTGCGCTGTTGGCTGTTGGAATTTCTCAAATATATTTACTAAACGTAAAAATATTTTTCACACCCCAACAAACTGTCAACTGAGACTGATAACTGATAACTGATAACTGATAACTGATAAATCTAATTCTTCCACTCAAAAGTTTCCATGATGTGTAGCACATCTTTCTTGATGTGAGCTACGGCAGGCAGAACGGAATCGAAGTTAGGTTTGATGTTGAAGAACAAAGCTCCCTTGATAAAGTTTCGTGTACTGTCTGTGATGTGAAACTGAATTTGTGAAGCTGTATTTCCAGTGATTTCATAGAGCGTTCCGTATACTTTTCGCTCATCATTCGTGTAGTCGTTTGACGAAATCTGTTCGGCTTTCACCGTGTGTTTAAAAACCAGCTTTTCCGACTCTACTAGGAGCTCTCTTAAATTACCATCAACATTTCTATAGGTGATATCTAAAGAGGCTTTCAATTGAGGATAATGAATCTTCAGCCATTTCTTGGGTTCGTCTTCAACAATGGAACTTTGAGGAACTTCAAAACCATAGGGCCTTTCAAGCAACAACGGTGTGTATTGCTGATCTTCGTATTCCAAGTTCAAAAATGCTTTTGGCTTCGGAAAAGGTTCAGGTCCACAAGAACTAAACAGGAGTATCGTTAATAGAAAATATAGTTTACGCATTGACAGGCTTTCTGGTCACTTTTAATTGTTTGATTCGCTTTCTATCCAAAGCTTCTATGGTAAACGTATATTGAGCGAAGTTTATTTTCTCACCGATCTTTGGAAATCTTCCTGAAATCTCTAAAATGAACCCTGCAATGGTTTCCGACTCCCCTTTTTCATCTTCAAATTTCTCTTCATCTTCATCACCTAGAATTTTACAAAAGTCCTTAATGGTAATCTTCCCATCAAAAATGTAGTTGTTAACATCAATCTTTGAGTAGGCCAAATCATCGTCATCGAATTCGTCATTAATATCCCCAACAATCTCTTCAATGACATCTTCTAAAGTTACAATTCCGCTTGTTCCACCATATTCATCTACCACGATCGCTAGGTGGTTTTTACGCTCTCTAAAATCATCCAATAAATCGTCTAGCTTTTTGTTTTCGGGTACGAAGAAAGGCTCTCGTATGATCTTTGTCCATTTGAAGCTTTTCTTATTCAAATGCGCCAGCAGATCCTTCGCATATAAAACACCAATGATGTTGTCTATAGATTCATGATAAACGGGATTTCTTGAATACCCATTCTTCAAGATTTTATCCATCACGTCTTGGAATGTTTCATCATCAGAAAGCGCAAACACATCGGTACGAGGTTTCATGATTTGAACCGTCTCTGTGCTTCCAAAGGTGACAATTCCTTCTAAGATTTTTTGTTCGTCTTTGGTGGTTGCATCTTCAGAGGTTAATTCCAGAGCTTGCGACAGGGTTTCAACGGAAAAATTGCTACTACTATTTCCCAATCGTCCTTCGATTAATCCAGTTAATCGTCTTAAAACAAAACTTAATGGTGATAGGAGAAAGCTCAATGCTTTGATGGGGCGAGACATGAAGTCAGAAAATCGTTTTGCTCTTCTTGAAGCGTAAACTTTTGGCAATACTTCACCAAATATGAGGATTAATGTGGTTACGAAACCTACTTCCAAACTAAAGCGAACATATTTTGCTGGGATGTCATAAAAAGGCTCTGTAATCCCTCCAAAGAAATCTAGATCTGCAAAGAGTAGTACAATTAAAATATTGATGAAGTTATTCGCGATCAAAATGGTCGCCAATAATTTTCGAGGTCTTTTTACCAATTGAACCACCAAACTTTCCTCTTTGGACTCCTCTTCTAAGTCATCCATATCTGTTTTGGACAATGAGAAAAAAGCAACCTCTGTCCCTGAGATCAAAGCAGAACAAATTAGCAGCACTCCAAGTGCGATAATTTCTGCAACCTCAACGGTTCCAAAAGCAGTAATAAATAAAAGCAAAGATTCAGGATCAGGATCCAAATTCTAGGGTTTAGTTCGACTTAAAATGGCAAATCGTCATCTTCCTCTTGCATCACAGATTTTGTCTGTGGTGCTTTGGTCTGACTTGCCGTATTCGATGCTGCAGGCGGAGCACCTGGTTCACTTTTGGTAGATAAAAAGGTCATATTGTTTACATGAATTTCTGTAGTGTAACGCTTCTGACCGTCTTGTTCCCATTGACGAGTTTTAATTCTTCCCTCGCAATACACCTTATCTCCTTTGGATAAGTACTTTTCGCATGTCTCTGCAAGCTTGTTTCTTACAACAATGTTGTGCCATTCTGTAGTCGTTACTCTCTCTCCTGTTTGTCTATTTGTGTACGTTTCATTGGTGGCAATAGGGAATCTTCCTAGGGAGTTTCCTCCTTCAAAATAATTCATCTTTACCTCATCACCTAAATGACCTATTAAAATAACTTTGTTGATTGTTCCAGACATAACTCGCGTGTAATTATACTATCAAATGTACTAATTTTTTTGATGCGATTTGTAGTCAAATTGCGCTAAGAAATTGGAGATCAAAACGGGAACTGCATACGTGTTAATTTCAGACCAACTGACATTGCTTTCTTCTACGGATCCCGTGTCAATCACCAAAAATCGAGTGGTCAAATGTTGCTC
>CAZTFN010000158.1:0-9302 GCA_964612905.1 uncultured Flavobacterium sp.
TCCTAATTCACTCAAACCATTGTGCAACCAAATACCCTCTTCCTCACCTGTGTGAGAATCGCACAAATGACTATGTCCATTATGAGAAAACGACATATATCTTCCTCCGCGATCATAAAACTCTTTCACTCTAGAAATATCGGTCCCAATGGGATAGCCGTTCTCTATCGCAATCATCACCACTCGTTTTCCCTGTTGGTGAAGTTCTCTTGCTTCTCGACCATTGGTTGCCAATCCCAAACGATCTGGAGCGAATTCATTACAAAGTCGGTGAATAGCATCAAACTTAGCAATCGCATCTTCATAAGCGTTTTGATACCCTTCTTCATTTAACTCGCCTTGCCGCGTATACACCACCAACCAAACTACATTCAGATCTCCTGCATCCATAAAAGGAAGGTTTACCTGAGTATTTAACACTTGTGTGTAGTTTTTCTCCCTTGTGAAATTGTGGAGTTGGATATCGATATGACTATCGAGTGTTAGGACTCGATGATGGATTTCTTTGGCTTTGGCTAATACTTCTTTGGAATAGGTCATCAACTTTCTTTGATTCTTGAGTTTAAAAATACAAATCTTGAACGATTCCTTTTTTGTACTTTTAAAACTATGAAACCATTCATTTTCATCATATTCGCCTTATTGCCATTTCAAATAGATGCACAAGAATCCTTTGTATTAAAAGAAGTCAATACTCAAAAGCTCAAGCAGCAGTTTGAAAAGAGTGATTATCAAATGAACATTATTCTGACCTATTTGAAAGAAAACTACAAAGCCACCTCAGAAAAACTCGATATTCAATTGGATCCCGATTTTGATAACGAGGAATGCGGATTTACCATGAAATTTGAACATGACATTGAATACACCTATCGAAACTGCGGTGAAGCAAAACCTGTAGAAGAAGTCATCATCTTACCAATGGTTGAGAAAAGTCGACTCCAAAAATGGATTGAGAACATCAACAGTATTTACCCTATGGACATTAAAAATGTCTGGTACAAAGGCGAAAATGAATATGGCCCTGAGAGCGAAGAAGCAGGCTGCTATTATAAGATACTGCCTTCCGATAAGAATGTTACTATTGAAACTTGGTGTGGGAGTTGATCAATCTCTAATCTTGTCAACTTGAACTCGTTTTAGGTTCTCATAAGGCGTACGAAAGATTCTGAAACTCCCGAAGTTTCGGGACAGAATGACTGTTCTATAATTTAAATAGCGCTGATAATATCATACTTCGTGATGATGTGATGCTTGCCTTGGCCTAAATCCACCAACACTGCTTGATTGTCTTTCGTGATCAGTTTGGAAACCTTATCGATAGATGCATCTGCTGCAACAATAGGGTATGCAGCTCCCATCACCTCTTTGATTGGTTTGTCGGCAATATCTTTGTCGGCAATATAGTGATGTAGTAAAGTTGCTTCATCCACAGATCCCACAAAACCATCTAAGTCTTCCACTGGAATCTGAGAAATCTTGTATTCACGCATTCTTTCAATCGCATGAGAAACCAATTCCTCAGTTCTCACAGTCATTAAAGGTTTGTCAGAGTGATCTTTGATTAAATCGGCAGCAGTCGTAATCTCCTCGTCTAAAAATCCACGATCACGCATCCAATCGTCATTGAACATTTTTCCAACATATCGACTTCCATGATCATGGAACAATACCACAACCACATCGTCTTTTTTGAATTGATCTTTTAATTGTAGTAATCCTTTGATGGCAGCTCCAGCAGAGTTCCCTACAAAGATTCCTTCCTCTTTGGCAATCTTTCTCGTGTATACCGCTGCATCTTTATCGGTAACCTTCGTAAATCCATCAATCATACTGAAGTCTACGTTCTCTGGTAAAATGTCTTCTCCAATTCCTTCAGTAATGTACGGATACACTTCGTTTTCATCAAAAATTCCAGTCTCATGGTACTTTTTGAAAACGGATCCATAGGTATCAATACCCCAAACTTTTACATTTGGATTTTGCTCTTTTAAATATTTAGCGGTTCCTGAAATGGTTCCTCCAGTTCCAACACCTACCACAAAGTGTGTTATTTTCCCTTCAGTCTGTTCCCAGATTTCAGGCCCTGTTTGTTCATAATGCGCAACCGCATTACTTGGATTGTCATACTGATTCACGTACCAAGAGTTTGGAATCTCATCTCCCAATCTTTTTGAAACTGAATAATAAGATCTCTCATCGTCTGGCTCCACATTTGTTGGACACACAATCACCTCCGCTCCTACTGCTCTAAGGATATCTACTTTTTCTTTGGACTGCTTATCAGTGGTTACGAAAATACACTTGTATCCTTTCACGATAGCCGCCAAAGCCAATCCCATTCCTGTATTTCCAGAAGTTCCTTCAACAATGGTCCCTCCAGGTTGCAATCTTCCATCTGCTTCTGCATCTTCAACCATCTTCAAAGCCATGCGATCCTTTACCGAGTTTCCTGGGTTGAAAGTCTCAACTTTAGCTAGTACCAAAGCATCCACTTCAGAGGTTACAGAATTCAATTTTACCAACGGGGTATTTCCAATGGTTTCAAGTATATTTTTCGCGTAATTCATTCGGTTCAATTTCTGGTGCAAAGGAACGAAATATTTGATGATGTATCAACGTGAAAAACTTGTTATTCTGTTAATTCATTGTAAATGCCATAAATTAAATCATCAAGCCTTTGATTTATTCTTACGGAAGACTGATTTGCAAAAAGAATGATTCCTATTTTTTGCTTGGGGTACAAAATTAATCTGCTTTTTGCTCTTGAAATACCACCATCATGTCGGTAATGCAAGTCATGGTTTTGATTCTGTATGTTCCACCAAAAATACCCGATCCAGTAATCGGTATCAATTTCATAGAGTCTTCTGTGCGACTCTTTTACGACCTCATTATTTCCCAAATGATAATGCATATACTTCAACATATCAGACACAGTTGATTTCATAGCCCCTTCAGCGCCCCAAAGTGTCTTTGCCAAAGGAGTTTCAGGCATTTCATTTTGGAGTAAATAGCCCTTGGCTAGGCGATTTTTTGAATCGTCGGACGTATTAAAATGAGTGTCCTCCATCTGAATTTTCCTGACAATTTTATCCATCACCAACTGCTGAAACTCCATATTATAAACTACTTCCAAAATATAGCCCATCAAGTTTGAACCTGGATTTGAATATTCAAATTTTGTTCCGGGCTCTTGGGTGATTTTAAGTTTTGATAATTCTCTAAAAAAAGTTGATTTCGTTTGTAGCTTTTCGAATTCGGTATAGCGTTGATTGAATTCAATTTCACTGAGGTCTTTGCTAAACTCCTTTTGATCCATTCCCAATATCCCCGAAGGCAACCCGCTCGTATGCGTCAATAAATGCTTAATTCTAATCGGTTTTCCCTTGTATTCCAAATTCGGATATCGCTTCGGCAAATACCTTCTAATATCATCTTCTAAACGTAGTTTTCCTTCAAGAACAGCCTTTGCAGCTAATGTCCCTGTAAAGGTTTTTGTAACAGAAGCAATTTCATAGATGGTCTTGTTTGTGGGGGTATCTTTTCCTCCTTGAGTGAGTGCGCCATAATTAAATGAGAGCGATACATTGTATACATACAGTCCTATCGATAAAGAGTTGATCAAAGAATCTTCCAGTGCTTTTTTTGCATGTTTGTCAACAATGTGCTTGATTTCTTTTCCAAGACGACTACTGTAAATCTCTACGGATTTATGATGAGATGATTTTCTGTTTTGAGATGCACAGCTTAAACAGATCAGTGATGTTAGCAACACAACATATAGGGTTTTCATAAAGTGACGATTTAAATTCGACACAAATGAAAACATTGAAGGTTTAAAAAAAGTTTGACTTTGTGAAGTCGAACCCTTTTTTCAATGAAAGGTTACTCGATGGACTTTCTTTTTCGATACTCTTTGGGAGTGACGCCTGTTTGTTTTTTAAAAGCTGTATAGAAAGAAGATTTAGAATTAAACCCAACGTCATACATAATTTGTTGGATAGTTAAGTTTTCTTTTGTTGGATCAAGAAGTATTCTTTCTGCTTTTTTGATTCGATACTGATTGATAAAGTCAAAGAAGTGTTGCTGTAGGTTGAGATTGATTAATTGTGAAAGTTCTCGATGGGTCGTTTCCAGTTTCTCTGCAAGTGTTTGTAAGCTTAAAGAAGCATCAATATAAGGCTCCTCATCTTCCATAAATGTCAATAGTTTTTGAAGCTCCTTATGCGAACCTTCAGTAATTACACTATTTCTAAACTTACCTTTCGCTGTTCTTTTTCCCAAGAAATGATCAGAATCAATATTTCTAAACAATTCCGGATGGTACAAACTCTTGAGAACGATGTACATTAAAAAGCCAATCAATGTGAGCGTAAGCACCAACCTTAGTATGTTTAAAACCTCCACATCTGTTCCGAATAACTTGTAAAGTTGTTTCAAAAGTGAAAAGCAAAAGATAACAGTTAAAAGCACCAATAATTGATGGAGCCATTTGTAATTGAAAGAAGATTTATTCGAGTAATTCTCTAACAATATTTGCTTGTATTTCTTGATTTCTACAAACATGATGGTCAAATAAAAAAGAGCAATCAGCAATCCAAAAACGATGGATAACTTCCCTTCTAGAGAATCGTTTAAATGCTCCATTAGAAAATCTCTCGTGTCGTTATCCGCAAAATAGAATCTTGGTGAAAAGATGAGTACTTGAATGACAAAAGGCAGCACATGTAAAACATGTTTGGCCTTCAATTGAAAATCAGAATAAATGGAGGAGACCACATACAAAAACAACAAGGGACTGGTAAAAAAGGCAATATGATCCCGTAGCATTTCTAAAACAGGTGGCAAAGTAATGTGCTTGGCGTAAAAGAAAACACTAATGTGAATCGCGAAAATTAAAAAGTATACTCCTAAGAATATATTAGCTCGCTTATTCGCCGTTTTAACGGTCAAAACAAAGGTCGCTAAGAGAACTGAAACCAGTAGTAAAAACAGCGTGATTACTTCTAAAATAGATAATTCCATCAAACGCTAATTTTGAAAATTATGCAAACTTGATTGACTTTGATGGTTGAATCTTGGTAATGATAAAGGAAGGAATCACCAACATTAAAAAACATAACACCAAAGTACCTAAATTTAATAACAACAAAGCCCAAACTTTGATGTAAACGGGAACTTCAGATACATAATAGTTCTCCGGATCCAAGGTGATAAATCCGAATTGATGTTGTAAAAACAAGATCGCAAGTCCTATAATATTCCCCCAAAACAAACCTTTTAAGATCAAGTAAGACGCATTGTATAAAAACACTTTCCGAATACTACTATTGGAACTTCCTAGTGCCTTTAGAATTCCGATCATTGGAATACGTTCTAAAATCAATACCAGCAGAGCCGTCACCATATTGATTCCCGCAACCCAAATCATAATCCCAATGATGAACCAAATGTTGTTGTCAAACAATTCGATCCATTCAAAAATAGTTGGATAGTTGGAAGTAATCGTTTGCGCATCCAAGGTTGAACCAATGTATTGGTAGATTTGATTCCCTTTTTCAGTTAAGTCGTCAAAGTCGTCAAGGATCACTTCAAATCCACCTACCTGATTGGGCGCCCATCTGTTCAAGCGTCGTACCTCGCGAATATCGCCAATCATCATGTTCTTATCGAATTCGATGAATCCTGTGCTATAAATCCCAGTGATAACGAGTTTATAGGTACTGGGTGGCTTCTTAACATCGGATTTAAAAAAGGATACTCGAATCGTATCATTTAACTCCAGATTCAAGCGATCCACCAAAGTTTTGGAAAGCAGTACATCTCGAGTTCTCTTCTGATCGAAATTTGGCAATCGACCTTCCACCAAGTATTCATTGAAAAAGGTCCAGTCATAATCTGAAGAAACTCCTTTAAATACAATTCCTTCAAAATCTGTTTTGGTACGAATCAACCCGGTTTTATTGGCAAAAACCTGTACGTTTTTGATCCCATCAATATTTTCAAACTTTGGATAGAAAGGTTGATTCATACTCACAGGAGCGACCGAAACATCCGAATTGTTATTGTCATAATTCGTAATTTGAATATGACCTTTAAAACCTGACATTTTATCACGAATCTTCTGCTGCAATCCTGCACCTGTAGCCACCGAGATCATCATGATAATCAAACCCAACGCAATTGCTGTAATTGCAATTTTTATTATTGGTGACGAAATACTACTTTTATACTCTTTACCAGCAATAATTCGTTTGGCTACAAATAATTCGTAATTCAATTTTTTAATGGTATTAACTGCACGTAAAAGTACGTATTTATTCTTAGCATTATTCCTATCCATTCACTTCTATTCTTGCGCACAAAAACAAGGAAGTGATGCCATTTTAACGGCTGCAGATCAAACAAAATTGTATCTCAACCAATTGAAAGGGAAAAGAGTGGCTGTGGTAGCGAATCAGACCTCGGTCATTGCAAAAGGAAATGAATTTACTCATCTGGTAGACAGTCTTGTTTCTTTAAATATTGACATCAAAAAGGTCTTTGCTCCTGAACATGGATTTCGTGGAAAAGCCGATGCTGGCGAACTCATCAAAGATGGTGTGGATACCAAAACCAAACTACCCATCATCTCGTTGTATGGGAAGAACAAAAAACCAAGCAAGGAACAGTTGAAAGGAATTGATTTAGTTGTTTTCGACATTCAAGATGTGGGAGCTCGATTCTATACTTACATTTCTACTCTGCATTACGTAATGGAGGCTTGCGCAGAATCTCGAATCCCGGTGATGGTTTTAGATAGACCCAATCCCAACGGACACTATATTGATGGTCCTGTTTTGGAACTAGAAAATAAAAGTTTTGTAGGAATGCATCCTGTTCCTGTCGTATACGGAATGACCATTGGAGAATACGCTAAAATGATCAATGGCGAGAAATGGCTTGCCAATGGAATCAAGGCGAAATTGAAA
This sequence comes from uncultured Flavobacterium sp., assembly GCA_964612905.1. Taxonomy (GTDB): domain Bacteria; phylum Bacteroidota; class Bacteroidia; order Flavobacteriales; family Flavobacteriaceae; genus Polaribacter. The sequence goes on from CAZTFN010000158.1 coordinate 6,975, forward strand.
GTGATTCCCTTAAAGAACTATACACACCAGTCTCAGTATAGTTTACCCATCAAACCTTCTCCGAACTTACCGAATGATCAAGCGGTCAATTTATATCCGAGCTTGTGTTTCTTTGAAGGAACCAATGTAAGTGCAGGACGTGGAACGGACATGCAATTTCAGGTCTATGGCTCACCTTTTTTGAGTGATAAGAATCCGTTTTCCTATACGCCATCTCCCAATGAAGGTGCAAAATACCCAAAGCATGCCTATATGATTTGTTATGGAGAAGATTTAAGAAAAACAGAGCGACTAAGTGAACTCGACCTCTCCTATTTGATGAAAGCTTGCATGCAAAATACCACGAAGAATTTCTTCAATAAGTTTTTTGTCAAATTGGCTGGAACCACCAAACTACAACCGCAACTTGAAGGTAAGGTTGCTCAGGAGGACATCAAGAGAACTTGGAAAGAGGGATTGGATCAGTTTAAATTGATAAGAAAGAAGTATCTACTTTATAATTAAGACTTAAGTTCCTCCAAATTCGTAGGTTTCTTATACTTCTGAAACGGCTGCTTCAACAACTCCCACAAATTGCTATTGGTTTTTTCATCAGGAAAAGTATCTACGCCATAGACAATCTTTTCGCGGTCTAAATACATGTACGTTCCTAACAAACGATCCCACACCGAAAAGATGTTTCCGTAATTAGAATCGGTATATGGCAATAAGTTATGATGATGTACTTTGTGCATATCAGGAGACACAATAATATAGCTCAGTGCTTTGTCCAAACCTCTTGGCATCTTGATATTCGCATGGGTAAACTGCGTAAACACCAACGACATGGATTGATACAACATCACAATGGCAATTGGTGCTCCTACCAAGAAAACACCTGTAAGCGTAAATACAAATCGAATCATACTCTCTAATGGATGATGTCTATTGGCAGTGGTTGTATCTACTTTGTGATCCGTATGATGCACCAAATGCACCATCCACAAAGGTTTTACTTTGTGCTCTACTAAATGAGCTAAGTAGGCACCGAAGAAATCCAAGAATAAAACACCCAAAACTACATACAACCATAAGGGCATTTCTGGCAACCAATTGATGAGTCCAAAATCATTCGCTTGCACCCAATCTGCTGTAAACAGTAAGAGAAAAGCTAAGGCAAAGTTGATGATCACCGTGGTCATGGTAAAAAACAAATTCGGGATGGCATGCTTCCATTTGTGATAGCTGAATCGATAAAGAGGAAGTAAACCTTCCAATAGCCAGAAAAAAGTAATTCCCCCTACCAAAATGATACTTCGGTGTGAGGAAGGAATGGTTTCAAAATAGTTGAAGATGGTTTCCAAGGTGCTAAAATTTCCCCTAAAATAAGGAAAAAACTTCATGTATCACACCCCTAAAGTCCCCTCAAGGGGACACCAATAAATTCCCTCCTTGAGGAGGGTTAGGGAGGTGTCAGACAGGCAATCGCTTCTTCAACTCTTCAACAATGCGATAAGTCGCTGGACAAATCTCTGTATTCTTAATTGTCAAGTCTGTGAGTTGAATAAATTTTCTTCTATTGGTATGCGGATACTCGGAACATGCTTTCGGACGCACATCATAGACATAACAACTGTTATCATTCAAGTCTAAGAACGGACAAGGTGCAGACTTCAACACCATAAAATCATCCGAATCACGCATCAAATATTTATCTGAAAACGCATGTGGTTTCATCTTCAAATGTTTGGCAATTCTCACCGTGTCCTTTTCAGTGAATATAGGACTAGTAGTTTTACAGCAATTCCCGCATTCTAAGCAGTCTGTTTTCGCAAACTCATCATCATGCAACTCTTGCATCAAGAGGTCTAATTTCTTGGGTGGACGCTTTTTTAATTTCTTAAAATAACGTTTGTTTTCTTCCAATGCTTCCTTTGCCAGTTTCGGCAATTCCTCCAATCGCTTTTCCATATGCTAAATGTACCACAAAACATCTACATGAAAATAAATAATTTGTGTAATTTTGCACTTCAATTTTGCAGCATACATGAATATTCAAGCCATCCTTGAAGCCAAAGTAAAAGAAGGATTTTCTAGCCTATTTGAAACCGAATTGCCAAGTGTTGAATTTCAGGCAACTCGTAAAGATTTTGAAGGTGATATTACCATTGTGGTTTTCCCAATGTTACGCTATAAGAAAGGGAATCCAGTTCAAATTGGTCAGGATCTAGGAAACTACTTGGTTGACAACGTACAAGAGATCGAGTCTTTCAATGTTCTCAAAGGTTTCTTAATCCTAGTGATCTCGGATGTTTTCTACTTGAATTTCTTCAATGATATCGTTCAAAA
>CAZTFN010000159.1:0-9291 GCA_964612905.1 uncultured Flavobacterium sp.
CACCGAGTTGAGTAACAATGTGAACTATTTGAGAACTGGAGTACCAACAAAAACTGATTTCACCTTCCGAAAAATTGACGTACCTGTATTAGTAGGTAAGAAAGTATTCGGAATTGGGAACGTTTTTGCAGGTCCTTCTTTTCAGTACATCATGTCTTCGGACTTTGGATTTAGTGATCTTTCTGAGATTTCTACCGAAGAGTTCTCATTGGGAATTCAATTAGGATTTGGAATTGAATTTGGACGTTTGGGTGTAGATGTTCGTTGGGAAAGAGGCTTGTCAGCGACAGAAACTTCCTTTGTGGACAATGCCATCAACAGCAATGTGAACTTTGACACCCGAGTGAATCAAATCATTTTTGGTGTTGCGTATCGACTTTAACAGAATCAAAATAATTTACATAAAAAAAGCTCCCGTTTGGGAGCTTTTTATTTTGTTAAAGATTCTAACCTTGGTTCGAATCGGTAGTATCTGGATCTAAGTAATCAGGAATTCCGTCACCGTCAGCATCATCATTCGATGGGTCACCATCATTATCTCTATCTTCAAAAATACTTGGGATGCCATCGCCATCATCATCTATGTCTAAGAAGTTCGGAATGAAGTCTTCATCGGTATCGTCATTTCTAGGGTCGCCATCACCGTCAGGATCTTCCAAGGCTGAAGCAACTCCATCACCATCGTGATCTGTTCCTTCTACAATATCATATAGTTCAATGTAGAAGATTAAGTTCACACTACCAGGAACTCCAAAAGTTCCTTGGTTTCTATATCCTAATCCAGATGGTATGAAAAGCACTCCTTTTCCTCCATTTTGATAGGTAATAGGTCCATTATTCGTAATATTTTCACCACCTTTAAAGTTGGTGAATCCTACGGACCATCCTCTAATTACACTGTTTAAAGTCAACCAAATAGGGTTTACCACACGTTCGTCAAAGAAAATTAACGAATCTGTCGTTTCCATATACTCTCCTCGGTACTTCACCAAAATAGAGTCTACTGTGGTTGGAAATCCTTTTACAGGAACTGGATCACCTACTCTAGTTCTTAAGAAATACATGGTAAAGTCTACCTCATCTTCCGTGGTTTGCAATTCCATCAATCTTGGATCGTCAATCAATGCCGTTGCACCTGCAACCAATGGTTTTAACGAATCAATAGAATCATCGTAGTAATGCGTTTGAAAAAAGTCTTGCAATGAATCCTGATCCACCAATGCTTGAGCAGCATGATCAAAATTGTCTATAAAAGTGTTGTTATCTGGTCTACATGAATATCCTAAGATTAAAATCAAAAATCCAAGGATAAATAGCTTTCTACTGTTTAACATTCAAAAAATTTTGTGCCGCAAGTTAGCATTTTTATACCTTTGTTTAAAGTGATTATATCTTTTTTAACTTTTTTATGAGAATTGACAAATACCTGTGGTGCATTAGAATTTTCAAAACCAGAAATATGGCAACGGAGGCTTGTAAAAAAGGGCATGTTAAGATAGGCGGTGCCAATGCAAAACCCGCCAAAGAGGTCTTTGGACATGAGATGATTCAGGTACGAAAAAACCAAATGAATTACGAGATTGAAGTTCTGGACATTCCTCCAAGTCGTGTGGGCGCAAAGTTGGTTGATCTGTATCGTAAAGATAGAACACCAAAGGAAGAACTTGAAAAATTAGATTTGCTCAAATTCTCCAAAGATCACTACAGAAAAAAAGGAACGGGAAGACCTACCAAGAAAGACCGTCGAGACATCGACGAATATTACGAATCTTCAGAAGAATCAGATTTATGACTACCATCAACAATGTTATCTTAGACGACAAACAGATTACGCATAAAACCAAACGAATTGCCTATCAAATTTACGAAAGCAATAGTAACGAGGAAGAAATTGTCCTTGCTGGTATTCAAGGGAATGGAATGATCTTCGCAAGTCAAATTGCCGCTATTTTGAAAGAGGTTTCTACATTAGAGGTAACACTTTGTGAAGTTTTTATCGACAAGAAGAACCCGCTAGATTCTGTAAGTACTTCGATTGAAGCGAAAGATTACCAAGACAAATCCTTAGTATTGGTAGATGATGTTTTGAATTCTGGAACCACCTTAATTTATGGGATTAAGCACTTCTTAGACGTTCCATTGAAGCAATTCAAAACGGCAGTATTGGTCAATAGAAATCATAAAAAGTATCCTGTAAAAGCCGATTATAAAGGTATTTCATTGTCCACATCCATTCAAGAACATGTCGTTGTGGACTTCAAAGATGGAGATTCTACAGTTACTTTAATGTAGCGCAATTCTCACCTCAGTAACAATAGTATTCACATCGCTGTCATTCACAGAAATCGTGTGATGTGCTTGTTCGTAAAAGTTTTTACGCTCAAAAAGGTGTTTGGCAATAAATTCTGATAATTTCTCATCAGATAACGAAGCCACTAAAGGACGTTTCTTCTTGTTTTTGGAGATTCGCTCTTTCAACGTAGGAATATTCGCCTGAAGATACACCGAATTGACACCTTCTTGATTGAGGATGATATCCATATTTCCTGCATAACAAGGTGTACCACCTCCTAAAGACAATACATATTCATCCTTTTCTTTCAAAAACTCCTTTAAATACTTGTGTTCTATTTTTCTAAAATAGATTTCACCTTTATTTTGAAATATCTCGGCAATGGTAGCTCCTTCCCTTTCTTCTATGTAGTGATCCAAATCATAAAATGGCGCAAATACTTTTTTAGAAAGTTTTTTTCCAACGGTGGTCTTCCCACTTCCCATGTATCCTAAGAGTATGATTTTCATTTTATTAATTTGGAAATGCAAATATCTATAAAAATTCCCCAAAAATGATGATTTTATAATGGAATGAAAGTATATTTGCACCCTTCTCCTACGCTACTAAAATCGTAGCTACGGAGAATTGACCGAGTAGCTCAGTTGGTAGAGCATCTCCCTTTTAAGGAGAGGGTCCTGGGTTCGAGCCCCAGCTCGGTCACAAATTCAAAGTGACGAAGGGCGAGAAGTTAATCCTGAGCGAAGCCGAAGGAAGCCCCAGCTCGGTCACTTAACTACACTTAAGCGCACATGGCGGAATTGGTAGACGCGCCAGCTTGAGGGGCTGGTGTCCGATTTGGACGTGGAGGTTCGAATCCTCTTGTGCGCACAACATTTTATGAGCTACTTTGTTTACATACTTTATTCTGAAGAGTATGATACTTTTTATAAAGGACAAACACAGAATATAGAGCAAAGGTTGGAAAAGCATAATAAAGGACTAGTCAAGTCGACATTGAGATACAAACCATGGACGTTGGTTTGGGTTGGAGAAAAATCGACAAGAAAAGAAGCTGTGAACTTAGAAAAGAAATTGAAAAACCTTTCAAAAGAAAGATTGAAGATCTTTATAAATAAGTACAAGTGGAGGCCCTGACGCTTTGCCTTGCAAAGGTCATGGTGCTGATCAGAGCATCAGCATTCGAATCCTCTTGTGCGCACTTTTTTAAGGAACTCCCCCAACATATGGATATGTAAAAATTATTTTTTACTTTTAAATGTGTTTTAGGGATTGAGTCCCCTAAAAATGTTTCCTTTTTTCCTTGGAAATATTCCCGTCTGCTAAGGCGGGTTTTTTTATTGTCATTATTAGGACTTCCTTTTCACATAATATTAACCCTTTACTATGCGCATTAATGTGTACTTTTGTGTCATGCAGATACAGAAATCACTCCTATTCTTATTTCTTTTTGTGTCTTTTGGGCTGTTTGCCCAAGAAACCGTAGACACCTTACAAGTCAAATCTCTAAAGGGTCAGGTGATCGACTCAGAGACTCAAAAGCCTTTGAGTGCTTCACATATTTTGAACTTAAACTCTGTTGAGGGGACCATTACCGATGACAAAGGAAACTTCGAGTTGGTAGCTCGTGCAAACGATACCGTCATGGTGTCTTATTTGGGGTATTCTTCTATCAAGATTAAAGTAACGAATGACCTTTTAAAGGGTAACGAACTGTTAATCGCCTTGTATGAGAAGTCTGAGGAGGTGAAAGAGATCATTATCAAGTCATCCAAACTAATTGGTGTACTCGAGGTTGACGTAAAACAAGTTCCTAAAGATAAGTTTACGAGAATCAAGATTAACGGAATCCGACAAACGTACGAGATTGCTAGACCCAAAACGAGCGACTTCGTCTCTCCTATCTCAGCACTCTTTCAGCCCGTAGATTTCGTCTACAAGCTCTTTGGTAGCAAACCTAAACAGCTACGAAAACTTCAAAAGATTAAGAAAGAAGACAATCTACGTAAGATCATGGCCGGAAAGTTTGATCGTGAGGTAATGATGGAATACTTAGAAATGGATCGTAACGATCTTTTAAAACTAATCTCCGATTGTAATTACTCCGATTACTTTGTAAAGAAAGCGAGCGACCTGCAAATGATTGAAGCGGTTTTAGACTGCTATGAGAACTACAAAGCCTTGAAAAAAGGAAAGATAGAACGTAGTCGATTGCCTGCGAAGAGAGGTGGTTGATAGGCCTTCTTCTAAAATCTAGCTGAAAAGCTTATACATTCAAAGATATTTTAGAACTATTTGATCCCGAGGTTTACACTCGGGATTAGTTCAGCTTGCAATCAATAGAGGAAGCTTCACTACCTCGACTGATTGAGCTTCACTAATAAAAAAGTCCCGCGGTTAACGGGACTTTTCACAACTATTAAAAACTAACTAATTACTAACTAAAGTTCCTTTCTTTAGAGTATACACTTATCAGACGCCTATGCCTTTAATTAGTTACACAATATTTTTTGTTTAACACATCTTTAAGAAATTCCATAAAAAAATCCAGCTAAATCTAGCTGGATTTTTAATGGTATTATTTGATGCTTTCTTACTGATTCCCTAAGATAATCGGCATTCCGTTTTTACCTGAACCAATTACAATCACCTTGCTGTTCGGAGATTCCGACAATTTCAAAGTGGCTTCAATTCCTTTTTCTTGAAGAATCTTATCGTTTAAGGAAGCGCTTAAGATTTTATTGGCGGTTGCTTTTCCTTCTGCATCAATCTTCTGACGTTCTGCTTCTTTTTTGGCTTTTGCTAATCTAAACTCGTACTCTAAAGACTCCTGCTCTTGCTTTAACTTTGTTTCAATAGCCGTTCTAATGGTCGTTGGAAGCTTTACATCCTCTACCAACACTCTTTTTACAATTAAGAATTGGTCTTTCAAAACGGAAGCAACCTCATCTAAGATTTCTTGCTCAATCACATCTCGCTTGCTCGAATACAATTGTTCTGGTGTATAACGACCTACCACACTTCTTGCAGCAGCATTGATTGCTGGATCCAACAGTTCTCTTTCGTAATCTTCACCTTTGGTTTTGATCAATTTCCCTAAGTTGCTAAACTCAGGCTCATACCAAACAGTTCCGCTTACTTTTACTTCCAGTCCATTAACAGAAAGAACGTTCATTTCATCAGAAATAGATTGCTGCCTTACTTTTCTCACGATCATACGGTTCCAAGGTAAGATTAAATGGAATCCTTCTCCGTATGTTTTCTCTGTATCAATACCATCTCCTAAGGTGTTGAAAACCACCCCACCTTCTCCTGGTCCAATGGTTACAGAGGATTTGACAATGACTACAATGATTACTATTAAAAAGATGATTGTGACCAATCCTCCTTTTGGAAAGTTTAATTCAACTTGATTTTTTGACATCTCTTCGTTTTTTTGATTTACACAAATTTACGATTTAATGCCATTCGTTGCTATATTTTACCGTGATACTTTCGAGTAAACCATTCGATGGCCAAAAGCCCTGCAATTAAGAATAGTAACCAAATCCAGTTGATAATCGACTCTCTTTTTAATATGGCTTTCTGAACAGTGACGTACTGAGGATCTTGGAGCAAGTCTTGCGTTAAGTTATTTTGATTGTTCGTCAAATAGAGTGTTCCTTGCGTTCTATCAGCCAATCGTTGTAATTTTTCTTGGTTGGCATTGGTGAACTGCTCTTCCACACTGAATTCATTTACTTTAAAGTTTCCACTCTTGGATACATTCTGACCTTCTACATTCACAGTATAACTGTAATCTCCTGATGGCAAGGATTCGATTTGCAATTGATAGGAATTGTTGCTCAACGAAAATGGATAGGACTTCGTTTCGTTAGTTACTTCGTTTTTCAGGTTGAAAATCAAAGTAGCTCTTGGGTCGAAGTCATAATTGCTATCCACATAAAAAGCACCGACATTGATCACAGCGTTGGCATTGTAAATGGTATTAATATCAATATCCAATCGATTTCTGACCTTTTTTGAAGACGCATATTGAATTAGGTTTCCAATAAACTCATCAAAATCATTAAAACTATTGCTATTTAAATAACTCGCAGATCGCCATTTCCAAATTCCTTCACCCAATAGGAAAACCTTCTTATGGTTGTTTTCATCGGCTGTTGCCAACAAAGATGATTCAGAGGCGAAACCATTGATATTTTGTGTCAACAAAGTTTGATGGGGAATGGAAATTTGAGTTTCTCCATACTTGTCTTTTAAGGGTGGAAAGTTTGAAAAGTTGATATCCTTTTGAGCGAAGATCAAATATCCAGCATTGAAGGTGGCTCCATAATCTTCTGACTGTTCAATACTATTTTTTCGAATTCCTAAGTTGCTATTATTGATAAAATTCCAATCGGTTTGAGCTCCAGAAATTAGAAAATAATTGATTTTATCTTTTTTAATCGCATCAACAACAGGCTTAAAGCTTTGGTTTGGCTGATATAGTATAATCAATTGATAATCTTTTATTTGAAAATTACTATCAATTAAATTTATAGTGACTTTTCGCTGCTGATCTCGCTCTATGGACTTTTTTAAAGCTCCTAAATCGGGATGATAAATAGAACTTAAAATTAACACTTGACTTTGCTTGTCGATTACCTCAACCGAAAAGTTCTTTGTGTTGTTGATGGTGTTTTTTTCATCCTGTAAAACTTGAATTCTTGCTTTATAAAAATTCACTCCCTCCTGCTCCGATTTCAAATTAGTTTGAATAGTTTGTGTTCTCTTTTCAGGATCGAAGTCAATTTGTTTTCGGTAGACAATTCTTCCATTTCTCTCAATGGTAAATCGAGCATTTACTTTTTGATCGCCATCATAAAAGAGGATTGCTTCTACTGGAAACTGATTGTTCAAAAAACTATATCGATTCACATTGAGTTGTGAAATACTCAAATCTTCGTATTGTAAGGTATCCCCAATCACCAAAGGATACACTGGTTTTTGAATGTTGGCATATTCATAATCGTTTCCTATGGTCTGATTTCCATCAGAAATCAAAATAACTGGATTTTCCTTTTGCTTATTGAGATTGCCAATAGTCTGCAATCCATCATAAATATTAGTTTGTGTGTCTGAATAGTCCAAACTATCATTCAGTTTCAATTCTGTTCCAAATGAATAATAATTGATATCAAACTTATTATTCAGGCTCTCATTGCCTTTTAAGCTCTTTACGAATGAATTCACCAAGGAGTCCTCTTCAAAATATCGAACTGACTCAGAATTGTCGACCAATACAGACAACGCGGGCTTTTGGGTCTCAAAACTAGTCTTCTCAATCGTAGGATTGATTAACAATAAGAACAAAAGAAACAGCACCAATGTTCTCAAAGAGAATAGGTAGATGGTAACTCCACCAACCTTCTTGGTTTTGAAATAATATTGAAAGTAAGCAATGGCAAGACTTGCCAGTAAGGACAGAACAATAAATAAAAGGGTCGTTGGTTCCAAATTTTACAAAACCGAAAGATAAAAAGAAGTCTGTGAATAAGAAAAGCCCAAGTGCGAAAACACTTGGGCTTTTGTCTATATTTCTGTTAATCTTTCGTTAAGCCTTCGCTCCTTCGGAGCTTCGGCTTGTGAAGCGACTAATCTTTGTTTGTTTTTATGTGAGCATTCCTCCGTCAACACTTAGTGTCTGTCCAGTGATATAACTACTCATGTCTGATGCTAAGAATACACATGCATTGGCAATATCTTCTGGAGTTCCTCCTCTTTTTAAAGGAATCGTATCTCTCCATCCCTGTACCACTGCTTCATCCAACTTGGCAGTCATTTCTGTTTCAATAAACCCAGGAGCAATCACATTGCTACGAATGTTTCTAGAACCTAATTCTAGGGCCACTGATTTAGAGAAACCAACAATTCCAGCTTTAGAAGCCGCATAGTTCGCCTGTCCTGCATTTCCTTTCAACCCTACAACAGAACTCATGTTAATAATGGATCCAGCACGTTGTTTCATCATCGGACGAATCACAGCTTTGGTCAAGTTGAAAACTGATTTCAAGTTTACTTCAATTACTTTATCGAAGTCTTCCTCAGAAATACGCATTAGCAAGTTGTCTTTGGTAATTCCTGCATTGTTGATCAATACATCAATAGAACCAAACTCGGACAACACTTCTTTGGCAAGTTCTTGTGCCTTATCAAACTCAGCTGCATTGGATTGATATCCTTTGGCTTTCACACCAAGGTCGTTCAATTCTTTTTCTAAGGCATTGGCTGCATCAACTGATGAATTGTACGTGAATGCCACGTTGGCTCCTTGTTTCGCAAATTCGATTGCAATTCCACGTCCAATTCCACGTGTAGCACCAGTGATGATGGCTGTTTTGTTTTCTAATAACTTCATAGGTTAATAATTAGTTGATTGTCAAATATAAAAATTCCCGTTAAAAACGGGAATTTCTTATGAATTTGTTGTTTTTCTTAGTTTAGTACACTCGCAACCATTTCACCAATCTTTGCTGGAGACTCAACCACGTGAATTCCATTTTCTGCCAAGATTTTCATTTTTGCTTGAGCGGTGTCATCAGCCCCACCAACAATAGCTCCTGCGTGACCCATGGTCCTACCAGCTGGTGCAGTTTGTCCTGCGATAAATCCGATTACTGGTTTTCTATTACCGTCAGCTTTGATCCACTTTGCAGCTTCAGCTTCTAATTGACCGCCAATCTCACCAATCATTACGATTGCTTCAGTATCTTCATCGTTCATTAATAACTCAACGGCTTCTTTGGTTGTTGTTCCAATGATTGGATCTCCTCCAATTCCAATCGCAGTCGTAATTCCAAATCCTTGTTTTACAACCTGATCTGCAGCTTCATAAGTTAATGTTCCTGATTTAGAAACGATTCCTACATTTCCTTTCTTGAAAATGAATCCTGGCATGATTCCTACTTTCGCCTCTTCTGGAGTAATCACTCCTGGACAGTTAGGACCTACCAGTG
>CAZTFN010000160.1:0-9275 GCA_964612905.1 uncultured Flavobacterium sp.
AAAGTTGTTAGGAACTGAATAATCAAGCTGATTTTTGGTTTTACTCTTTTCGACTTCTTGATTTGGTGCAATGATCTTTTCTTCAAGATCCATGATGAAATCAATGGCTTTCTCGAAAGGAACATCCAATTCTTTTTCAAGTTGTGCAGCAATCTCTTTGACCTCTTCGCCGTGAGAAAGTGCTTTGACAATAGAAGCAGCCATAGGTTCCAGCACTACATATTGATTGGAATTCTGAAACCAGACAACGGATTTATTTTCTAAGTCTTTTACGATCATATGTTTTTCATGAGGTTCTTATCCATGGGTAAAAATAGCTGATTCCTAATAAAAAGAGCTCTGATATTATGAGCTTTTCATTCAATAAGTCTTAAAATCCTGTACCTGGGCTATCAAGCGAAGAAGCTTGTGCTATTTTTGGTTTGAGTAAGATGTGGGTTCCAATAGCAGTAAGTGCTATGTATTTACCATAATAACCGATTTTTTTCAGCGCGTTTTTACGAGAGATTTGTCGATTTTTAGCTTGGTTTTGACTTTTCATGATGCAATCTTCTTTTATTCAATAATTACCTTTTTGTTCAATCTCCCAGTCTCAGTTTCCAATTGAATGATATACACTCCTCTTCTCAGTTTAGGCAATGTAATGTCATTTAGACCAGTACCTCCAAACCTACTTTTTACTACTTGCTGTCCTAAGACATTGTACAAACGCACCGTTGCAGTTCCATTTTGGACCCCCACAATCCTTAAGTTGTTTTTGCCCTGTTGATAGATACTAATGTTGTTGAGATTACTATCGTCAATACTTAAAGGTTGATTTCTTGTGTGGAGATAAAAACGCCCAATACCGTTTAAATCTTCTGTAAGCGTTGTCACGAAGTTTGAACTAGAGTCTAAAAGAGTGAATGAACTATCAGTTTTGTCTTCCAAGTATATATTGATTCCCGAAGGAAGATTTGAAGACCTTGCGGAAATCATAATTTCAATACCTGAAGTTGCTCTAATTCCAACTGGAATCACCATGCTCTCAAAATCATTGTTGGGTAATGACTGAATTCCGAGTTTTTTTCCTGTTCCATCGGAGACTGCATTTGTATAAATGGCAAAATTGCTAACTATGCCCCCAAAGATGGAGCTATCATATCCATTATCAAATCCAGTGGTACTTCCGTCAAAATAGTAGATGTCGGCATCTCTTGTATCTGTTCCATTGGTCATTGCTAGTATGATTTCGGGTCTTTGGGTATTCACCCTCTGGAATGTATCCGTAGATTGATGTGATTGCATCGCTTCCGTCATATGTAAGTTTACACTACCTGTAGCATTGACAAAGAATCCTTGTGTTGGAGCAATATGGAAAGCCGAAGAAGCTTGATTGATTTGGTCATAGGAATTGGTTTCTTGATCCCAGAACCATAAGGTATTCTCAGTCAAGTTGGCAGCGTTGATATTAAGAATGTTATTCATTCCATCTGCGTTTGAGTTTGCTGCGATATAAGATGTGAATGGGTTTCCAACCAAGTTGAATCCGTTAGAGTTTGATGTCATTGCTACAGTTACGTTTGAGGTGTTCATCGTACCTGTAAATGAGATGTCTCCTGTAGCACTTAATAGAATGGCTCGACCTGAACCATTGGTGAAACTTCCCGTGCCTGTTGAACCATCTTGATAATACTCCCATCCAGGAATTGAATTGTTATACGTCCCTAAACCCAGATTATTATTTGTTCCTGTAGCCAGTCCCTCTGAACTCGCAAAGGCATCAATATCTTGTCCTTCCACAGGTGAAGAAATTAAATACCAATTGGTGGTTTGTATGGCTCTATTATAAGTTAAAGTCCCTGATGTACTTCCATTGACAATAAGCGAACTACCAGAAGTTAATGAGAGATTCCCATCAACACTCAGATTTCCTGAAATGCTTAGGTCATTGATGTTATCAATCGTGAGCGTTGCGCCCGAATTAATGATTAAATTACCCACCTCAGCCCCAGAGTTGATAACAGGTTCATTGGCAACGTTAGGTACAGTTGCGGAGGTGCTTGAACTGGGAATACCATTGTCCCAGTTTCCTGCTTCACTCCAATCAGAGTTCATTGTTCCAGTCCAGTTAGAGAAGTTTAAGGTGAAAGCTTCTTGTGAAAAAGGCAATAAGGATTCTCCATCGCCATTTACGACACTAGTCCAATTGTTGGTATTGTCTGAAATTTGGGTGAAGTAATCCTTGAAATTGGTTTGTGATGATCTTGATGCATTATAAACGGCTCCATCTGGTGTGGCAGAATTGTCAAAAACGATAATAGATACACCTATTTGCAGACCAGTATTGGACAAGGTGATTCCATCCATGTCATAGGGCCCCAATACAGAAGAGTCATTCCCAATTTGAATGGCAGAAATAAAAGTTGAAGGAGAATTTTCATCAGCACCTGTAAATACAATAATACCGTCTTTTGAACTCGATGGCAAACTGAAACTTCCTGTTTCACTGAGTGTGCCTACTGATGAATTAAAGTCCGAGTTTGCACCGTTATCAATATCGGTAAAAATAATAACAGTGCCTGCTTTAATTGTTCTCGAACCAGAGTTCCAAATTAATGTTCCTTCTCCCGAGGTCAGCCCGCCACTTCCGTCTGCCTCTCGATCTGTAAAGTAGATGATGGTGTTAGGGTTTATATCGGAAAAGGTGACAAATGAAAGATCGTCATCACCATCGGCATTGAAGCCAATAATGAACAGGTCGCCCGTTGTTTGTCCTGTTACGCATACATTGCTAAACAGAAATGCTAAATAAAATATTTTCTTTTTCATAGTATCAAAAGCGTTTTTTATCGCTGTGTTACTATGTTCGGGTAAAGATCATTTTGTTACCCAAAAGAATAAAAAGAGTTAATTTTTACGCCAGAAAAATGGCGTGAAAAGTATGAGAACTGTAAATAGTTCTAGTCTTCCAATGAGCATTAAAAATGAACAAAACCATTTTGCACCAATAGATAGATGAGCAAAGTTGTCTACTGGGCTCACAGAGCCAATGGCAGGTCCAATATTTCCTAAACTGGAAGCTGTTGCTCCCAACGCAGAGACAAAATCTAAGCCTAAAAATGTCAGTACTACAGAAGCAATGACAAAGATCAGCATGTAAATCACGAAGAAAGATAGGATGTTGAAAACAATGGTTTGACCTACGGCTTTTCCGTCATATCTAACTGGAATAATGGCATTGGGGTGTAAAGTTTTCTTAAACTCTAAGAAACTGTTTTTCAACATCACAATATGACGGACTACTTTGATCCCTCCACTTGTCGATCCTGCAGAGCCTCCAACAAAGAACAAAGCAAAGAAAATACCTGTAGCAAAGAAACTCCACATGGTAAAATCTGCCGTAACAAAACCCGTTGTTGTCACAACAGATACTACCTGAAACAAAGCGTGTCTGATAGCACTTTCAGTTCTTCCATATACCTCTGGATGTGCAACTGTAGTGACCAAAGAATCATCTTGAAAAAACAATATAATGACTGCTATGATTGCAGTAACACCGAATATCCCAAAAATATAATACCTGAATTCTTCGCTTTGAATGACTTTTTTAATCTTTCCTTTTAATGCGAAATAAGTGAGTACGAAGTTGGTTCCTGCAATCAACATAAAAGTGATGACAATATATTGCACCAATGGGATGTGATTCCAATGAGCTAAACTTGCATTTTTTGTAGAAAATCCTCCAGTACTTACAGTGGCCATTGCATGATTAATGGCATCAAACCAAGACATTCCAGCAATCTTTAATAAAAAGAACTCAGCAAAGGTTAAGGTTACGTAGATCAACCATAAACGCTTCGCAGTATCGGTAATTCTAGGGTGCAACTTGTCTGCAGAAGGTCCAGGAGCTTCGGCCATAAATAACTGCATTCCTCCAATTCCTAACAACGGCAAGATGGCAATGGTCAAAACGATGATTCCCATTCCACCGATCCAATGCGTTGCACTTCGCCAGAACAGAATTCCTTTGGGCATAGATTCGATATCTGTAAGAATGGATGACCCGGTAGTAGAATAACCAGAGAGAGTTTCAAAAAAAGCATTTGTTACACTTGGGATTGCTCCTGAAAAGAGATATGGTAGCATTCCTGTAAGGGAAAGCGTTAACCACCCTAGCGTTACAATCAAATACCCTTCTTTTTTGTGAATATTGGTGTTCTTTGGTTTGTTGAAAAAGTATAGCAACAAACCCACACAGATGGTAATCACTCCAGAAATAAGAATACCAGAATAGGCTTCCTCTTGATGAAATAAACTGAAAGGAACAGCTATAAACATGAAGATTCCATTGAGGACTGCAGTAAGTCCAAGAAATCTATAAATTATTTTAAGATTGAGCGATCCCACGATTAACGGAATAAATCTTCCACGATATTAATGGCTTCTGGCAAACAGAAAACGATCGCTTTGTCTCCTTCTTGAATTTGGAAATCTCCAAACGACATCAATGCTTTTCCATCTCGAATAATTCCTCCGAAAACAGCATCTCTAGGGAAACGAAGTTCACGAATCGGTTTTTTGGTCACTTTCGCACCAGGCAGTACTTCGAACTCAAAAACCTCAGCATCGATATTATGCAAATTGGCAAGTGCCAAAACTTCACCTTTTCTAATATGTTTGAAAATACTACTTGCAGCAATGAGTTTTTTATTCACTAAGGTATTGATTCCAATGGTCTGAGAAATATCAATATAGTCCATGTTCTCAACCAAGGCAATGGTCTTTTTTACCCCCTTTGATTTTGCCACCAAACAAGACATGATATTTGTTTCGGAATTTCCTGTCACCGCAACAAAGGCATCCATGTCTCTGATGTTTTCTTCTTCAAGAAGTTCTATGTTTCTGCCGTCACCATTGATCAAAAGGGTTTCATTGAGTTCCTCTGCTAAGGTCAATGACTTTTCACGTTCTTTCTCAATTAAAGTGACCTTGAAGTTCTCTTTACATAGATTTCTAGCGGTCTTAGAACCAATAGAACTTCCTCCTAGGATCATGACATTCTTGATGTTCAGATGTTCTTTTCCAACAATGGGGTATAAGGCATCTACACTGTAATGAGGAACTGAAAAATATACTTGATCGTTTATTTTGTACTCGGTATCACCACGCGGAATAATTGTTTGTGCAACTCCATCTCGTTTGATGGCAATTGTAATAAAGTCAACGTTTGTGAATGTTTCTTTCGCTTGTTTCACAGTCATGTCCAACAATGGAGACTTATAATCCAAGGTTGTTCCCATAACATTGAACAAACCATTTTCAAAAGTTACTGTATCATTAAATGGTGACTGGTTCAGTAACATTTTGATTTCGTCTGCGGCCAAAGCTTCTGGAGAAATCATAAAATCCACTCCAAAGGTTTTGAAGTCAACTTCAGGATTGTCTAAAAACTCAGGATTGTCTATTCGTGCGATGGTTTTCTTTGCTCCCAAAGATTTTCCGATCACCGATATGGTAAAGTTGGTGTTTTGAGATTCGGTTACAGCAAGCAATAAATCTGCTGAATCAACACCAATTTCTTTCAATAAATTAATAGAGGTGGCATCACCTTTTTTGGTGATAACATCTAAATGATTGTTGATGTAGTTCAATTTGTCTCCATCAAAATCTATGATATAAGTGTCTTGCGACTCGTACGATAATAGTTTTGCCAAATGAAATCCAACATCACCCGCCCCCGCAATAATAATCTTCATGATGCAATCATAATAAAGTACAAAAGTACACGAAATTTTTAATTTAGAAGCTTATAAAGACCTTACAGATAGCACTACTAGACCGAGCAAATCGAAATGGCTTCTTTCAAGGCTTTGAGTTTATCTGGATAAGTAGGGATAAATTCTTGGGCAATATAACCGTCAAATCCTGTGGATATAATGGCTTCTATAATGGCTGGATAATTCAACTCTTGGCTTTTGTTGATTTCATTTCTGCCCGGAACTCCCCCAGTGTGATAGTGGTCGATATAAGAATGATATTTTTTGATGGTTGCAATAATATCTCCTTCCATGATTTGCATGTGATAGATGTCATATAGGAGCTTAAAATGATCCGAACCTATCTTGTCAGCAAGACTAACGCCCCAAGGAGTACGATCGCATTGATAATCTGCATGATCTACTTTGCTATTCAAAAGCTCCATGACCAATGTAATGTTCTTTTTCTCTGCTAATTTCACCAGCGGTTCCAATCCAATGGCACATTCTTCAATGCCTTTTTCATCGGAGATTCCATTTCTGTTTCCTGAAAAAACAATCACTCTTTTAATGCCAGCGTCCGCAGCTTTGTTGATCAATCCTTCGTATTTCGATTGCAATGCTGAATGGTTATTAGGATCATTAAAACCTTTGATAATATTCGCAAATGTGTCTGTTGCTAAAGAACATTCTACGCCTTGTTTTTGAACAACGCTCCATTCTTCTGGACGCAAAAGATCAATCGCTTTCAATCCTATT
This sequence comes from uncultured Flavobacterium sp., assembly GCA_964612905.1. GTDB lineage: Bacteria > Bacteroidota > Bacteroidia > Flavobacteriales > Flavobacteriaceae > Polaribacter. Next base: position 6,498 of record CAZTFN010000160.1, read on the forward strand.
TCTTTTCCCTTTACAGCAAATTCTTCCAAGGGAATGTCTTGATAGCACCATCTGCACGCAGAATGATTTACTTTGGTTGGTTTTACATCTTCACTTGTCTTGGAATCTTTGGCTTCGGTACATCCCGATGCTAGAGAACTAGCCACCGCAACTCCGCCAATACTCAATCCAATTTTTTTGACTGCATTACGTCTTTTCATAAAGAGAAATTTAACCTTCCTAAGATAGTAAAAAGTATAAATTGATATCTTTGGGAAAATTGCACTATGAAAAAAATGACTATAAAGTCTTGGGCACTGGATGATCGCCCAAGAGAGAAGCTACTTGCCAAAGGAAAATCGGCTTTAAGCAACGCCGAACTCATCGCTATTTTAATTGGATCTGGAAATCGAGATGAAAGTGCTGTTGGACTTTCCAAACGTATTTTACAATCAGTGGGAGGTAATATTAATGAACTGGCAAAAATGCCCGTAGAAAAACTGATGTCTTTTCGTGGAATAGGAGAGGCGAAGGCCATTTCTATATTAACGGCATTAGAATTGGGTAATAGAAGAGCGCAGCAACCTGCGATAGAAATTGTAAAAATCAATACCAGTAGGGATGCGTATACTTTAATGAAACCAGTACTTTCTGATAAAAGCTATGAAGAGTTTTGGATTATTTACTTGAATAATTCCAATAAGATATTGGCCAAACAATTGTGTAGTATGGGTGGAATTACTTCTACCATTGTAGATGTTCGTTTGTTGTATAAAAGAGCTCTGGAGCTATCCGCCGTAGGAATTATTGTATGTCACAATCACCCATCGGGAAATGTTCAGCCGAGTATCTCCGACAGAGAAATCACAGATAAAATCAAACAGGCAGGAGATAGTTTGGATATTCAACTCTTGGATCACCTGATAATTGGTGAAAAGTCTTATTTTAGCTTTGCTGATCATGGCGAAATATAATTTCAACAACTGATTTGATCCTTGTTTACACGCATAAAGTAACACCTAGAGTTCGGTATATTTTTAAGCATATTTTTTCTAGAATTCTACTCGTGCCTATTGATTTCACCTCAAAGGTAGAAGAGTTTGTGGCACACAACGGTCCCAAAATGAGCTATACGAAAGTTCCTTTGGGAAGTGAGTTTTTCGTGCGAAGTCAGGATTTGTTGTTTGAACAGGGAGTGAGTGATATAGAAATCAACATGGGTAAATGGGATGGCATCCCTAGCTTTTTTACAGCTGGATCTAAATCAAGTATTCCCTATGATATTTTCGCTGCAAGCTTTTTCTTAATCTCCAGATATGAGGAGTATTTACCGCATGTACGGGATGAACACGAACGTTTCAACCCAGAGCAAAGTATTGCCTTTAAATTTCAATTTTTGGAAAAACCCTTGGTAGATCTTTGGGCGATGAAGCTGAAAGAAGTACTTACAGAAAAGTTTCCAAAGTTTGAATTTCCAGACAGAAAATTTGAATACATCTCCACATTGGATATCGACAATGCTTATGCCTACAAGTACAAAAGTTTTGTAAGATCTTCAGGAGGTTTTATCAACGATTTCTTCCGATTGCATTTGAGAAGTTTTTGGGATCGCTTAATGGTGTTATTACGTATCAGAAAAGATCCATACAATGTATTTGACCGTATTTTAAACTTGACTGAAGCGCATAAAATCAAGACCATTATTTTCTTTTTGATCGCAGATTACACCACGTTTGACACAAATGTATCTACCTCTAAAAACAAGTTTCGTTTGTTAATCAAACACATTTCCGATTATGTAAAAGTTGGCCTACATCCTTCCTACTATACTATGACCAATGTGGCTATGTTGAAAAAGGAAAAGATGCGTTTGGAGAGGATTACCAATATTCAAACTACACGCTCAAGACAGCACTTTCTGCGATTTAGTCTTCCAGAGACTTATCAGAACTTAATTGATTTAGAAATCGAAGAAGATTATTCTATGGGGTATGCAAGTCATGTGGGTTTTAGAGCTAGCACCTGTTCACCATTTTATTTCTATGACTTGGATTTTGAAATACAAACACCTTTGAAAATCTATCCGTTCGCTTTAATGGATACTACCTTAAATGATTATATGGGATTGACTCCAAAGCAATCTTTGGGTAGAATTCGAGATTTATATAATGAAGTCAAAAGCGTTAATGGAACACTCATTACACTATTTCATAACGAAAGTATTAGTGGATATATGAGATGGCGCGGCTGGCAAAGAGTCTATCAAACCATGTTCAAACTCATAGCTCCTGTTGATGATTAGGTATGTTGTCAGAAAGGAGTTGGATGAAGAACGGTACAATCAATGTGTTTCTAGTTCTTCTCAAAAGAGAGTCTATGGGTATTCTTGGTTTTTAGATGTTGTGAGCGATCAATGGAGCGCTTTGATTCTGAACGATTATGAAGCAGTAATGCCATTGCCTTGGAATTCTAAATTGGGATTAAAGTATATCACGCAACCCTTTTTTTGTCAGCATTTAGGAATATATGCTTCTAAAAAGCCGAACGATTCTTTGGTCCGAGAATTTTTTGACTCTATTCCTAAACAGTTTTTAAAAACTGATTTGAGTACGAACGTAGCTATAGATTCTGAAAAGTTTAACATACAAACCAATTACGAGTTAAATCTCGATAAAACTTATGACCTTCTCCTGCAAGGATATCGCAAAGATCGACGTAAAAGCTTGAGAAAGTCGACAGAGTCAAATTTGAAATATCAAGATTTTGACAACAAATCAGAGCTTATTGCTTTGTACAGAC
>CAZTFN010000161.1:0-437 GCA_964612905.1 uncultured Flavobacterium sp.
AACCCATTGCTCTCTTTTTACCTCATATGCTGCAGAAACAATCGAATAAAGATTAATAACAGGTTGGTCTGTTTTATAATGAAAGTAATTTCGGTTGTTCGTTGTCCACTCCTTGATTAACCGACCCGCAGTGATCGCTTTTTGCCGCTTATTTGTACCAATCACAATGTTTAAGTAAGTTCCATCAGAGTCACTCCCAGAACGTGCGTTTACCAACTCATTTTCATTGTCAATATGGGCCTTATTTTGTCTGGCATTCAAGTGCATCTCCTGACGAATATCATCATCACCTATTTCGTATTTTCTGTTATAGCCTAAGGATGGAAAAATTGAATTATTGAAAAAGGTACCATTGTAAACAAACTGAGTTCCATGATTGTCATTCTCAAATCCCTTTGGATGAAAGGTCTGCTTAAACTCCATTTTCACAGAATCAT
>CAZTFN010000161.1:447-9184 GCA_964612905.1 uncultured Flavobacterium sp.
GTAATAAAGGCTTAGACAGTTCGTAAATGGTATAGTCAAATTCCTGATAATCCCTATTGACAGTGGCTCCACCTTCAAAAACCACATTTTCAAGCTTGATATGAGATGCTATTTGTTTCTGAATATGAATTTCATCAATGGGTTTGTCTGTCGTATTCTTTAATAGATAAGTGCCTTCTATTTCATAGCTTCTTGTTTCTGGATACAGTTCTATTTTTAAATTCGTGTCAACAATTTTGGGTTGTGGAATATATTCAAAGGGTTTTAATACTTTTTCATAATTAGCTCGAAAGCTGATTTCTTGTGACTGAGTCCAATAGGTATTTAGAATATTGGTATTATAAAAGATATAACTTCCTAGTATTAAGAATAGAGATATGAATGCTATTAATGTATATGCAATCGGTTTGGTCGTTTGATGCTTTATGGCTTTGATACGTTTCCATAATTTGTTTTCAGTTCCCCTTTGCATCAGCAATGAAGCTAAAATCAATAAGAGAGCTCCAAATACAAACCAATAGGCTTTCGTCCACAAATAAGGGGCTAAAAAATGACCATAGCCATTCATTTCAGAATATAGTCCTAAGGGTTTTCCGCCAAACTTATAAAGACTGTGATTGAAGCCTAAGAACTCTGTAGCAATGTTTACAATAAAAAATATCAAGGTTAGAAATATACCAATGAACTTATTTTTGCTAAGGACCTGGAAGAAAAAGGCAACAGCCGTATAGAGGATTAAAAAGGGTAGAATTTCAATAAAAAACCCTGAAAAATAGGCGCCCAGTTGAAATTCATAATACCCACTTGAAATTTGATATCCGATTCCAGTAAGAATCAAGGCAAGCATTAAGACCACATAAATTGATATCAGTGCTATAAACTTACTCGACAAGATTGTTAGACCATTTGTGAAAGTAACATCATTAAGTACATGTTGTTGTATCGTACGTTCTTTCCAGATAAGTTCTCCTGAATAGAAAAGCAAGACAATGATGAAAAAGAACATGGACATTTCTTGCAACTCTGCAATGATAAAATAGGTTTTCGGGTAACTATCTACACCATAAACAGTACCTAAATTGACTGAATTGATCAATATGATGAGAATGCCACAAATAACAATGGCCCAAAATGATGTTTCCTTTAAAAGTGATCTTGTATAAAATTTAGACAATTCATACAGTTGAGTACATTGTGCTTTAAAGTTATCATATACAGAAACCCTAGGTATATGTTGAATCTGGTTGTTCCCCTCTACCTCAGGCGAATGAATTCTACTCTTTTTTGGCTTTTTACTCAATGCACTCAATGAAAACTTATGATAACCAAAAATCAGTATAGTACAACCTAGACCACCCCAAAAGAGCTTGTTGGATAGTATGATTCCACTAAGTGTAATACTCAAATCGTTTAGCGCTATTGGAGGATAATTCTTTGAGAATTGTGTTAATGCTGTTAATGAAAAAGGATCTAAAACACCTTGTAAATATTCGTTTGTTATTGCCTTGGTGAATAAAAACAATACAAATATCACCACACCTTGTGTATAGACAACTAAAAGGTTCTTAGTTAGCATTCCCGTGGCAAAAAATGTACAGGCTCCAAAAAATAATGTTGGTAGTACAATGACTGCAAACGCTTGTAAGTAAGTAAATGCGTTAAACACAAGCATATCTTCGGCTTTATGCCAAGGCATGAATGAGCCCATCATCATACCCAATAGTAATCCACAAAAAATGAACATCAATACCGTAAAAGAGCCTAAAAATCGACCTAAGAGATAATCACGTTTCGTAATAGGATTGATGAACAATAATGCTTCAGTATTATATTGATGATCGCGTAAAACAGGAACACCCATAATCATAGAAACCATAATCATAAAAATGCCTGTAATCGCACCCATAGTTTTTGCTATCACTAGTGGTGCATTCTTTTTCATTAGTCCAAGTTCTGCTCCTTGAAAAATAAAGTCAACACCAAAAATTGAAAACACGAATAAGAAACCAAAGAACACATAAGTTTCAGGGCGTTTGATTCTATATTGAAGCTCAAATTTGAATATTTCGTACCACATATTTTTAGTATTAGTTGTTAGTAATATGAGAGAAATACACATCTTCTAAACTTGCCTTAACCGGAACAAATCCGTTGCTAGGGTGCACATCACTTGCAATATGAATGATCGGTTTTCCTAAAAACAACTTATCATTGATCACTGTATATTGTTGTTTATAGTTGTCTAATTCTGATCGATGAATTGTTTTTTGATACACTTTTCCGTTTAAATCTTCTATCAACTGGAGAGGCTTTCCTTTTAGTACCACTTCTCCCCTATTAATAATTGCCATGTTATTACATAGCTCTTTAATATCTTCTACAATATGCGTTGAGAAAATAACAATGATATTTTCAGCGATTTCACTTAAGAGATTGTAGAAACGGTTACGCTCTTTTGGGTCTAACCCAGCAGTAGGTTCATCTACAATTAATAATTTAGGATTGTTAAGCAAGGCTTGAGCAATTCCAAAACGCTGTTTCATTCCGCCTGAAAATCCGCCTAGGTTCTGCTTTCTAACTTGATATAAGTTTGTTTTGTATAGCAAGGCGTCAATAATCTCTTTACGCTCTGTTTTTTGAGTAATTCCTTTTAAAACAGCAAAGTGATTCAGCAATGCTTCAGCAGACATTTTAGGGTACACACCAAATTGTTGTGGCAGATAGCCCAAGCATTTCCTAACCGTATGTTTGTTAGTAGATATATTTAAATCATCCAGTAAAATGTGACCACTATCTGCGTCTTGTAGGGTTGCAATGGTTCGCATTAAGGTTGATTTTCCAGCACCATTTGGACCTAATAAACCAAACATACCTTTAGAAATATCGAGTGTGACATTTTGTAATGCTTTCACTCCGTTATCATACGTTTTACTTAAATTATCAATGGTTAGTTTCATACTGATCGTTTTTTAAAATTGACAGCACAAACCTAATGGCGAAGGTTAGGGATAAAAAGAAAGTGGGATGTGTTTAGCTGAAAACGTGTTCTAAATACTTCTTGAAGTGATAAAGTGCGTTTATCCCACTTTTTGATCTACTTGATGACACTTTAAAGTCGTTTGTCCCTTAATTTGTAGACAGCACTTTATTTAAGTAATATTGACTCATGAATTTAAAATCTCTTGGTAGTAAAAGGGTGATTTCAATACGGGTATTTCGAATTGCACTCGCTGTACTAGGTTTCATTATCGTGGCATTTAATGACAGCTTGGGTAAAATTGAAGGGTTCGTAGAATTTCTTCTTTTATACTTTGTTGTTGTCGTTGTTACGGTTTTTCATTGGGTGTTTGTGAACATAAAAGCCATTGTTAAGCTAAAGAATGAAAAAAAGAAATCAGAGTTGATGCACTTGCAATCTCAGGTGAATCCGCATTTCTTTTTTAATATGCTTAATAACTTATACGGATTGGTTGATAAGGACAGTGAGCAGGCTAAAAAGCTAATTTTAAAACTGTCCGATATGATGCGTTATAGTATATATGAAGGACAGCATGAATGGGTTGCGCTTCAACAAGAAGTTGATTTTATTAACAATTATATTGCACTACATAAAATGCGTTATCATAAAACAATAGCCGTTAATTTTGACGTTCATATTGAAAATGAAAATAGTAAGCTAATGCCTCTACTATTTATTATATTGGTAGAAAACGCTTTTAAACATGGTGTGGAGGTATTGAGGGATCATGCATTTGTGAACATTTCAATTGTGTCAAATCAAAATGAAGTGACTATAAATGTTGAGAATAATTTTGACGAGGAAGAAAAAAGTGAAAAAGGGATTGGTCTAGAAAATTTAAAACGTCGATTGGAATTGGCATACCATAAAAAACATACCTTATCTCATGCAATTAATGACAGTGTTTATACAGCACAATTAAAGCTAAGCTTATGATAAAGTATATCATTATTGATGACGAACATATTGCACATGATATCATAAAAGGATATTGTGATGCCTTACCAAAGTTGAGTTTTGTACAACATTGTTACGATGCCATTGAAGCGATAGAATGCTTAAACAATCATAAGGTTGATTTAATTTTCTTGGATTTGAATATGCCAAAGCTTAAAGGATTTGAATTTCTGAAAACCTTGCAAAACCCGCCAAAAGTGATTGTCACGACTGCATATAAGGAACATGCGCTTGAAGGCTATGAGTTGAATATAATCGACTATTTGTTAAAGCCTTTTGGTTTTGAACGATTCATTAAGGCAATAAACAAGATAGATATACCGAAAGCAGAGACCGTTTCTAATGTAAACATTAAGAAACAAGAGGAAAGTTTGTTTTTACGTTCTAATAAAAAGAAAATTCAGGTGAAGACAAATGAGATTCTTTTTATTGAATCAGTAGGGAATTACATTAAAGTGGTCACCGAAAGTAATGAAATTCAAGTCAGAGAAAAATTATCAGAGATCCTACAGTTGCTTCCTGAGAATGATTTTATTCAGACACATAAGTCATTTATCGTAGCAAAGCAACACATTAATATTATTGAAGGAAACAGAATTATTAGCAAAGATTTTGTCATACCTATTGGGAAATCATACAAGATGAATGTCAATAAATTTCTTGAATAGAAATACTGTTCTATACACTTGTCTGCCAAGGATGTAGAGATTATACTTCCCTCCTATACCACTACGATGATTTTAATTGAGTTTGCCGAAATATGCTCCGCACAGTCTTGGTAACTCCAAAAAGCGATCTAGTTTAGACCGCTTTTATGATTGTTTTGTATTTACCAATGTAGGATTTGAATTCGTGTAAGCCCCCCGGTTATTCTGATCTCTTCTTCGAATTTAGGAACAAAGTCCTTGATGGATTCCTGAGTCAAGTTACCCGTGGCTGGATCAATAATTTTTAAAAAGGTATTTGCAGGGGTTCCATCTCCCTTAATGCCAATAACCACTCTAGCATGAATGGCCCAACCTTCACCGGGTTGTTCATCAGTAGTCACCCAAATAGGTCCATGATCTCTTAACATCTGTTCCCATCCACTAATGGAAATGCTCATGGGATATTGAAAGGTCAACCCGAGATCTGAAACGAATTGAGGTTTTTCACGAGCCGAGAGTCCAGTATTTGCATTGTAAAGGTTTCCCCACTTGGTTCCAACGCTGTTCATAGCGTCGCTAACGGTAAATGATTGCTGTTTCTTCCAAGAGTATAACATGGTGGCAACCGTTGCCCAACATCCCATGCTTTTTGTTTGTTTCAATTTGGGTATAAAACCAACAATTTCATAATCAATAGGTTGAGTTGTAGCGACTATGCTTGCCGGTTCTCTTGAGGTTTCATAGGTAAGCACGTTTTTTTTCTCGGCACTCATAGGCGCGCAGCTGAGACTTGATATCGTCAATAAAAGAAAAAAGAATTGTGTTTTCATATTATATTAGTTTTATGAATTAGGATTAATTTAATTTTTGACCAGGTGGTGGAAAGGGAAATACTTGATTTAGATTTAATTGACTGTGAAATTCTAGGATTCCATCTACAATCATGATTTTGAGTATTCTATTGGTAATTCTATAATAGCTGGAGGTATTTAAACGCTGTTCAATTTTAGCATTCACCCCAATACTGTTCGTGAGATAGTCTTTGATCTTTGAGATGCGTGTTTTTCTGACCTTATTTCCATATTTACCGCGGATGTAAAAAATAACTTCATTGTTATTCGGGAAATAATAGAATCCTCTTGCAGCGTATTTCAAATTGGGTTGATTTGTATGATGTTTGTACAAAATGTCAGCCAAAAGCATTTTATGATTATCGCTTCCTATGGTGTTCAAACGTTCAAAAGTGGCATTCGTAATCTTCGTAGTTTTTACTGGTCCTCCACCCCTATTAAAATGCCATGAACCGTCAGATTCGTTGTAAAAACTCGTAAACTCATTCCCAATATTGAAGACTTTGATACTATTTGATGAAACACCCGCATAAATTTGGGAGAAATAATGATCCAATACTTGTTTATTATTGCTCAAAAGCTCGTGCTTATCTTGAAGAAAATCTAAGGCATTGGCGTTTGCAATCTTTGGTTGAATAATGGTCCTAAATTTGGTGTTGATGTCTTTCCAGAGCAGTACTTTATGAACATCGAGTTCTTGAAACCTGAAGCCTTTTAATGTATCAATACTCTGATTGATTGCAAGGACATTCAACAACTTACGGTAGAGTGTTTCTTGTTGTTCTTTTTGAATTCCATCGGTTCTCCCCATTGAGGTCCATTTTGGAATGTTGTTGTTCATAACAACTCTAATCAGCTCGTTATCTTGAGTTTGTAAAAAATGAACATTGGAATTTTCTGAATATTCGTAATCGTATACTCCTTTGTGCTGTAGAACTTCCTTTGCAAACATACTTCCTAAAGTCCTATCAAGATTTCTAATTTTAGTTACCTGATTTTCTTCTTTTGGAATCAAATACCAAGTCGCATCTTGTTCGCTGTAAAGACTGTAAATGGTTGAGTTATCAAGAATCCCTTCAGGAATCACCTTAAAACTAGTATTCTTTGTGAAAAATGACGAAAGTAATCCTAACAGTTGTCTCTGATTAGCACCTTTTAGATTGGGAAATTGAGGTGCTGGAAAATGCGGAGTATTCTCATTTGGATTCCAAATCATCAATTGGTTCCCTGAAGTAGAAATTTGAACTTCGTTGATGACATTGGTATGAATAACTTCCATTGTATTCAAAGAACTTAACAAAGCATTGGTAAATGGCTTATTTTGATAATCTTTCTGAAGAATGGTTCCCTCCAACCTTTGGTTCTTTAGATCGTTATTTGGTCTAAATACGTGCACGGTAAATGGCTGTGATTCAACTCCATATAGCCAGCCGTCTGACCTCTTTTGTAATAGAGAGATTTCAGGATTAATTTTAGTCTTAGAAATCCAGTTTTGAAGATGATTTAATAAGACTGGATCTGCTCCAATGGTCACATCATATTGATTGCCCAAATTTTGCAGAGATTTTAAATCATTCCCAGCAAGGTAAACGTTATTTCCAGTAGTAAAAAGCCAAGCATTGTTAGAGGGTTCTCCTAAAATTTCACCAGTTGAACTGTTTGCATTGCTTTCTAAAATTTCTAAAATATCTTGTGTAAATGTGATCTGTTCTTTATTTGCAAAGGGAGCGTAGCCTTGTACTTCAATAATTGATGACAAATTGGGCCGTTCTGAAACGATTTTCAGAGAACCATTATCTTGATCTGAAATGACAACATATTCATCATTTTCATTCCAATAAACCACCTCATATGATTGATTCTCTTGATCTTGTATAAGCGTAATGAGCTTCTCTCCTATTGAATTTAATTCGCGCTTACGGTCTAGTTGCAGTAGAGGTTGAAGTTTGTTGTCCTTGATGCTCCATACCTGATTCGTTTTATCAACTAAGAAGGATTGATCACCCACAGTCCACATGGAAAACTCTCCTTCCAAATCATCTGTTTTCAATAAAATATCATAGGTGGGTTGGTGTTTTTCATTGTATTGCTTCCCTAAGAGGACCACATGTTTTGGACTCTTATTCTCTCGATATGTATACAAGTGCAGTCGTTTTTGCTCATTTTGAAAAAATAGAATCAGCTCGTTTGAAGACAAATTGTTAGCGGTAGTTACCGTGTGAAATTCACGCTCAATGTTTTGAAATTTATCTAACACCGCTAGTAATGCTAGGTCTTGTTGCTGTTGAGATAAATTCAAAGACACGCTCGTAATTTCGTTTTTCTCCTTGGTCGCTTCATTCCATAAGAAAACACTATAATTGAATTGCTGTGGATACATCATTAAAAGTTGATCGTTAATGATTTCAATCTGAATGCGTTCTCTCTTTTCCACTTCGGCTTTTTCCAGCCTTTTTATGAAGTTTTCTGGATTGTCTATATTTTCCCAACCTACGATATAGTAAAAGTCTAGGACATCTTTACCAGTTCTTTTTCTTGCAATTACATCAAAATCTTCCCCTTCAAATGAGAATCGCAAACCCACATTGTTGATCTCTTCTACCTTACCTTCAATCTTTGTGGATTTTTGTGCATTGATTCGATGCAATAACTCTTCAAGAATGGTGTCCTTATGTTTTTTTTGAATGCGCTGATCCATCACACGATGGAACCTTCCCGATTCATAATAATCTAGTACCGAGTCTTGAATAAAAATGGGATCGCTAGGATTTTTAGTATATAGTATTTGTCGAATGGGGCGTCCAATAGTATCTGGGAACTTTACCGATCGCTTTAAATAGTCAACGATGAAACCATAGTTCCCTCTTTGTTGAGCAATTTCAAGATCTCGAACCTCTATCTGTTTTTGAACCAATTTCTTTTGAATGTCCTTTCCCAAAAAAGCATCTTGAATAATTTGTAGTTCTTTTTCTGTTAAACTGGTATTGACGTTTAAATCATGGGAATTGTTTTTGGAGTATTTAAATTCCGTAGGTTTTGTGAGCAATCTTGAAATGAAACTACCATAAGAGGAGGCCCCAATTATTTGTAAAACTTCGTTTACATTATCAGTACTCTGACTTGTTCTTATGTGTTGATGAAGCCTAAAAATGTCTTTACCATCACGTAATATATGATGGCAATTTGACCATCTTTTACCACTCTTTTTGTAGGTGGCAACACTGTATTTTGCGGTGCTATTTTCATTCAGTTTTTCAGCAATG
>CAZTFN010000162.1:0-9088 GCA_964612905.1 uncultured Flavobacterium sp.
ATCGAACAGATCAATATCAATGTCTAAACCTTGATCGCGAAGTGAGTCCACTGCTACCGAGGCTCCTAAATACAAGTCTGTAGTAATATTGGCTAAAGTATTTTTCTTGAAGATGTCTTTTCCTTCAATGGTATCGTATTCAATGGCTCGAAACGGCAACAACATGGCCAAACGTACTTTGGCATCTTGCTGAATGGTATCCTGATAGATCAATACTTCCTCCTCATCGGTTATCGGTTTGATCTTGATATAAGTGTCCAGTTGCAAACCTTCTGAAAGTTCTGGATTCAGTTCCTTGATCTCTTCTTCCGTCACATTGTAGAATCGAGTTAAACTGTAAAAAGTATCGCCTTTTTTGACCTGATGCATCACGAAGTTCTTCTTCAATTCATCAATATCAATGACTTCTTTTTCTTCAACAACGACACTGTCAATTTTCTCTTTGACCACTTCCTCAATGACTCCCTCTTTGTAGTCTTTATTAGGAATAATAATTACCGTATTGGGTCTAGGTCTTCTCCCAACATCTGGATTCAAACGTAGTAAATCTCTGGTTCTCATATCCAATCGTTTCGCGATACTCTTCATCGTTTCGCCACGTTTCACAGAATATGAAATGTACTTTTTTTGCTGCGCACAAGAAGACGCAACAACTAACAAACAGAGAATGATTAGTAGTTTAAATCCTTTCATATATTATATTATTCCCATTCAATTGTAGCAGGAGGCTTAGAGCTAATATCATAGACAACTCTATTCACTCCTTTTACTTTATTAATGATCTGATTTGAGGTTTTTTGCAAGAACTCATAAGGTAAATTCACCCAATCTGCCGTCATTCCATCCGTAGATTCTACAGCTCTTAAGGCCACCACTTTTTCGTAGGTTCTTTCATCTCCCATCACTCCTACCGAATTCACTGGAAGCAACATAGCTCCTGCTTGCCAAACCTTATTATACAATCCGTTGTCTTTCAATCCATCAATAAAGATGGCATCTACTTCTTGCAAAATACGAACTTTTTCCGCAGTGATGTCTCCTAAAATGCGAATTGCCAATCCTGGCCCTGGGAATGGATGACGTCCCAACAATTCAGGATCAATTCCCATAGAGGCTCCTACTCTTCTCACCTCGTCTTTAAACAACATTCGCAAAGGTTCTACCACTTTCAACTTCATAAAATCTGGTAATCCTCCAACGTTGTGATGACTCTTAATGGTTGCAGAAGGTCCTTTCACAGAAACCGATTCAATCACATCTGGATAGATGGTTCCTTGTGCCAGCCATTTTGCATTTTCTATTTGGTTCGCTTCATCATCAAATACTTCAATAAACACACGACCAATAGTCTTTCTTTTCTTTTCAGGGTCACTTACTCCTTCAAGCGCATCCAAAAAACGTGCCGATGCATCTACACCTTTAACGTTTAATCCCATTCCTTCGTATTGCTGAAGGACACTTTCGAACTCATTTTTTCTCAACAATCCGTTGTTCACGAAAATACAGTGAAGGTTCTTACCAATTGCCTTGTGCAGCAAAACACCTGCCACTGTAGAATCTACTCCTCCAGACAACCCAAGAACTACTTTATCATCGCCTAATTTCTCTTTCAATTCCTGAACTGTAGAATCAACAAAGGAATCGGAGGTCCAATCTTGTTGAATTCCCGCAATGTTGACTAAAAAGTTTTCAAGCAGTTGTTTTCCATCTGTTGAATGGTATACTTCAGGGTGAAATTGAATGGCATAGGTATCTTCACCATCAATTCTGAACGCTGCATTCTCAACATCAGAAGTACTTGCCAAATGTACAGCTCCCGTTGGTAACTGTTTGATGGTATCTGAATGACTCATCCAAACCTGACTTCCTTGTGAAATATTGGCAAAGAAATCTTCACCTTCTTTGATAAAGGAAAGATTCGCTCTTCCATATTCACGCGTATTGGAAGGAGCAACTTCTCCACCTGAGAAATGCGCCAAATACTGCGCTCCATAACAAACAGCCAATAAAGGACGTTTCCCTCGAATCTCAGAAAGATCTGGATGCGGAGCATCTTCAGCACGAACAGAAAAAGGACTTCCTGAAAGGATGACCGCTTTAAAATCAATAATGTTTTCTGGTGGATTGTTGTAAGGATGAATCTCACAATAGATGTTCAATTCTCTCACTCTTCTCGCAATTAATTGAGTGTATTGCGATCCGAAATCTAAAATAAGTACGTTGTGTTGTTGCATGTGCAAAAATAGTACTTCCAATGAAATCTGAAAGTCCTGAATTCAGAAATTCTAAAATAATTATTGAGAGGTTCAAATAATAAAATGAACACATCAAATAATCAATCTCTATTTCCTTAGCTAACATGCATCTGTAGTATTGTGGTATAAAACGCTACAATCATGAAAAACAGTTACATTATCTTATTTCTAAGCCTCTTAGGCATTTTACCTTTCGCCGTAAATGGTCAGGTAGAGCTTGTCAAGGACACCTGGACAACAAATGCGTATGGAGGCATTCTTACGACAACAGAATTTACAGTATTTGATGGAAAACTATTCTTTGCTGCCAACGATGGTGGTAACAGAGAGTTATGGGTTTCAGACGGAACTGAACTTGGAACACATGTATTCAAAGAGATTAATCCATCTTCCAGCTCTTCACCTACCAATTTTTACACTGATGGAAACTTGCTATTCTTTAGTGCTTCCAATGGTTCTGATGGTTCAGAACCTTTTGTAAGTGATGGTACAGTTTCAGGAACCTTTCAATTAAAAAACATCAATACTTCGGGCTCCTCTTCGCCTTTCGGCTTCATTCATTATAATGGAGAAATCTATTTTTCTGCATCAACTACAAGTGGTCGAAGTTCCACTAATAACGAGCTTTGGAAAACCGATGGCACCAGTGCCGGTACTGTATTGGTAAAAGAGATTAATTCATTTGCAGGTTCTAACCCAAGAGAATTTACGGTATACAATAACAAACTCTATTTTATTGCAGACGATGGAACTAATGGTGATGAATTATGGTCCACAGATGGGACTGAGGCAGGAACTACACTTGTTAAAGACATCCATCCATCGGATGACGCAGATATTAGTGAACTCACCGTATTTAATAATAAGCTCTATTTCAGTGCTGATGACGGGAGTACTTTTGACGAGTTATGGTGTTCAGACGGAACTTCGGCGGGTACAACTCTCGTGAAAGATATTTCTCCCAGCAGTGCATCCGCTCCTTATGATCTAATAGTCTATGACAATGCACTGTATTTTTCAGCGAATGATGGAACCAATGGTTACGAGCTTTGGAAAAGTGATGGCACTGAAGCCGGAACTGTTCTAGTTAAGGACATTCACCCCTCAGGAACATCGGGTCCTCAAAATTTACATGTTGGACCCAACGCCTTGTATTTTACCGCTCAAGATGGAGTTCACAACAAAGAAATATGGAAAACGGATGGAACCGAAGCAGGAACCCTTATGGTTAAGGATATTCGAACTGGTAGCAGTCAATCCAATCCTAGTGGTTATACCACTTATAATGGAAAGGTCTATTTTCTGGCCAATGACGGTGTTCATGGCTCTGAATTATGGGTAACCGATGGAACGGGAGAAGGTACTGTATTGGTAGAAGACATTTGGAATCAAAACACCCAGAGTAGTAACCCTTTAAATTTCGTAGTATACAACAATACCTTACTATTTAGTGCTACGAATTCCACCGTAGGAAGAGAATTATTCAAGTATAATTCACAAGTTACTTGGAACGGCAGTAGAAGCACCAATTGGCACACACCTCTTAATTGGAATACGGTATCAGTACCAACGGCATCCGACAATGTATTAATTTTTACATCTGAAAACATTCCTTTTGTTGGTGATGTAGAAGTAAATAGTCTCACAATTAATTCAGATGCGGCATTAACTGTTACCGGGAATATAACCACCAACGAAATCACCATGGAATCTGGAGGTTCATTGATTGCTCAAGGTACTGTCTCGGCTACATTTACGCAAAAGCGAACTGTCAATTCCACGGATTGGCACCTCATCTCAGTTCCCCTGAGTGGTGAGACTGTGGAAGACCTAAGAGACAATCATCCCTTCGCGACTGGAAGTGGAACCAATGTAGGTATTGGAGCTTATCTTGGAGACGGGTGGAGTTATTATACCTCTTCATCTACAGGAAGCCTTACTTCTGCTCATGGAATTGCCGTAAAGCTTACCGAAGCGCAAGACATCACATTTACTGGAAGCATGGAAACAGATGATCTAGATAGATCCATGTTGATTGCTTCTAGCGACATGAACTTATTGGGAAATCCTTATCCTTCGTATTTGGCTGCGAATGCAAGTGCTGATGGTACAAATAATATTTTAACAGTCAATTCAGGAGTACTCACCGAACAGACTCTTTGGTTTTGGAATCCTGAAACAAACTCCTATGATCAAGTCAATCAGGCTACTTCTTCTCGATTTATTGAACCTGGAGAGGGCTTTTTCGTAAGTACATCTGTACATAACAATCTATTTTCATTTACCGAATTGATGCAAAATCATCAACCTGAAGAATCAGAAGATGGTGAAGGCGAAGGCGATGGAGGTGGTGATGGTGATGGTGACGGTGGTGGCGGTGATGACTTTCTTTCAAGAAATCGAAATACCTCTCGTTCTGAAATTCAGTTACAAATGAAGAATGAGACCGAGGTCAGAAAAACAGATATTTTCTATATCGAGGGAACCACAACAGGATTTGACAATGGTTTTGATAGTACTATTTTCATAGGAAGCGACGAATATTTTCAGATCTATACACATCATGTTGCTGATGGGTATGGGGAAAAGTTAGGGATTCAATCCATACCAAATGAAAATTTCCAAACCACCGTTGTCCCTATTGGCATCAAAGCCAGTGAAGGAACGGACATCACCATTTCCGCTACGACCTCCAACTTACCTTCTGGAGTTTATGCTTACTTAGAGGATAAAGAGAGAGATACATTTACCCTATTAGATGATACATCTCAATATCATGAGACCCTTTCTTCTGACTTAGATGGAATTGGACGTTTCTATCTGCATACATCTTCCACCTTGGGAGTTCAAGATGAGTCATTACTCGATCAAATAAGTGTATATCAAACCAATCATGAAACATTGCGAATCGTAGGTATTCAGCAAGGTGAGGTAACACTGAATATCCATAACATTCTAGGGCAAAATCTAGTCAAGATGAAGTTTGTTGGAAATGGGACCAACGATATTTCCTTACCTGAACTGACCGCTGGTTTGTACATCATAACACTGGAATCTTTGACAGGTTCTACTAGTAAAAAAATCGTAATCCGCTAATATTATGAAAAGACTTAAACAACAAGACATGAAAATCACTCGTAAAGAAGCCTTGCAAAAAATTGGCAATTACGGAAAATATGCTGCTTTGACTGCTATTGGAACCTATATCATGCTTCATCCGAAAGAAGCACAAGCCTCAAGTCCAGAAGCACCCGGAAGCGGTTTTTAAAAATTAATGTTACTATTTTTCATTGAGCACAGGGTTCTGAGTTTCTAAGCAAACTCTTGTTTAGAGCTCAGAACTCAAAAGGGAAATCACTAAATCATCATAAAATGACCTATCAAGAATTTAACCATATCTACTTCAAGTTTACAAAAAACAGCAAAGGCATTAAGCCTCAAGACAGAATTCAAACTACTGGTTATGAACTCAAAGAGTTTTTAGATTATGCCATTGAAAAGCATCTCAACTCTCAAAGTAATCATCAGTTGTCTGCTTTCTAAAATTAATTTTCAAAGCTATTGAGCTAAGATGACACCACAAATGAACAACTGTTAAAAACAGGGCGACTCTATGGAGTTGCCTTGTTTTTTTTAATTTCATAACTTACAACATCCCCTAAATAGTTCTATAACTTAATCAAAAGAAACGATGCGTTCGTATCGACTAAATTGTTTGAGTTTATATGAGTCAAAGCAACAGGAAGATTTTGATTATGTCCTCAGTCATACGAATGAAAAATCATCAGAGAATTTGGAATAGTTCTCTTTTGATTATTTTCCTTTTGTTAACAGCTTTTACAAGTCTTACTTCGGAGAAAACCATTGCTTTACTTTTAGATGAAGGCGATATGTTGATGAATTCTACCTCTCGAGTACAACTGGAAGCAATCAATACTAAAATCACAAACCTATTTAATGATCAGGTTTCTGATCAGACCAAAGCCCGATATCACAATTTTAAAGGAAACCTTGCTATTCGACATGTAAAATACTCTGAGGCCCTACAGCACTTTAAAAGTGCGCTTATGCTCTCTAAAAATAGTAATGACTCAATATCCGAACTGCATGCCTATTTCGGTTTGGTGACAACTTATCAAGATAGCGATCAATATGAAAAGGCACTCCCTTATGTTAAAAATTTACTAGACTTCATACCTAGTATACACACAGCCAAACACAAAGCGGAAGCTCTGGCCGTTGCTGCTAATTTTTATAGAGCTATAGGAGATTTGAATTCAGAGATACAATATATCAATCAATGTGTTTCGTTGGATAACAATTATTCTCCGTGCCAGTTGTTACATGGAAACTATAAAACACGTACAGATGACTTATCGGGTGGATTGAAAATTTTATGGACCATTTTATTGAATGATTCGGAAGTTAAGGAAATGACAACGGTCTATACCATTCAGACTATCATCTACAATTATATCTCCGTTTCTCACTATGAAAAAGCTGAAGAACTCATTGAGCTACTACTAAAAAAAACAAAAGATATTGGTCCAAAAATGACCGCTAATTTTATTGCTTTGAAAGGCGATTTATACAAAGAGAAACGAGAAAATGACAAGGCCAAAACCGCCTATCTCGATGCTTTGGGCTTATATTCAGGAGTACAATTCGAATCTGGGATATTGAAAAGTTTGTACATCGTAGATAAATTGTCTTCCGACCCTAACATCGACTTTCGTGACTATTTGAAAAACAGAGATAAAGTCAATCAAATCGTCAAAATAGAATACTCTTACGACTTCATTAACACGATGAACGAAATTGTTACGAGTCGTTCTACCGAAGAATTGCTTGAAGCCATCAAGTTTATCGAACAGGGAAACTTTAAAGGCGGTTCAAAAATTTTAGCCTTAGATCAAGAGTTTGTCTACGACATCATCAAACAAAAAACAATCGAATTAAAATCCAACAACATCTATAACGCGTACACTCAAAAGTGGGATTCCATTAATTTTCACAACCGATTAAAAAGCAATCAAAAAACGAGTATTGTCATGAATGCTCAATTGGGCTTTTATGAACAGGAACTTTTTGAAAGTGAAAAAGAAATTGCACAGGAGAAGAAAGAAAAAAAAGAATGGGTTCTCTACTTCGTACTCTCTTTTATAGGTCTGCTTTTAGTCATTGCTCTTTTTGTTCAGAGTATTAGAAACAGAAGAAAAATAGAGAAACTCTCTATGAAATTACTTGATAATAATAAGGCGCTAACATCGTATGCTCATGATAATGAGTTTATGCTCATGACCTTAAGCCATCATGTAAAAACTCCCATCAATCATTTTCATTATGGCTTGCAGGATTTAAAGAAGATTGCTGAAGATTCTGGCAGTGAGCAATCAGATTTTATTCTAGAAAAAATGACTGAAAGCACACATCAACTTTCAAGTCGAATTGCAGCCTTATTAAGCTTTATAAAACACAAAACTGAGGGTGGTCTAGGAAATAAAAGTGAAATCGATTTGTACGATTTGATACGAGAGAAAATACAACGTCAGAAAATTGAAGAAGCCTCTATTGAAACGTCAAATGAGAAGTCTTTTGTTGTGTTGGAACATAGGGAGTCTTTGGAAATTATTCTTGACAACATCATTGAAAACATCATCAAATATGGAGAAACGAATGAAGTATCCATTAAATTTTCTAGTGGTGAAGGCAGTATTCAAATAGACATCATCAATAAAATTAAATCCAATGAACTTCAAAAATTTGAAGCCTTTGAAGACAGTGATTTTCGAATAAGAGGAAGCTTTGGACTTGGATTTTTAATCATAGAACGTCTGTGTGATGAGATGAACATCGCATTTTCTCACAAAGTGGAATCTTCCTATTTTTATACGACGCTTATATTTGAATGATCATAAACGGATATGGATAAAATCAAATGTTTTGTTATTGAAGACGATCCAATTATTCTTAATTGGCTCAAAAATACATTGGTTCAATTTCAGGATATTGAGGTTTGTGGTTTCGCAAGTAATCAAAAAGATGCTATTGCTGGAATTCATAATACAAAGCCAGAACTCCTCTTGACCGACATAGAACTTGACGATTGTACTACATTTGATGTTTTGGAAGCACTTGATGTTTCCTTAGAGTTTGGAATCATTTTTATTTCTTCTTTTGAACATTATGCTTTGAAAGCGATCAAAGCAAATGCCATAGATTATATCACCAAACCTATTGACCCCTCGGATCTACGGAAAGCTATTGATCTTTTTGCAAAAAATCGAGTGGAGAAAATTGATCAACTAAAAGGGCTTTTATCCTATCTAGAACAAGGAAAGAAAAAGAAAAGAATTGCAATTCCTATGAAAGGCTATACGGAGCTGGTTCATCTGGATGATGTTCTCTATTTTGAAGCGAATACAAATTATTGCTACATACATATCAAAGATTTGAAACCTGTTCTTGTCGCTAAAACACTCAAGGATTTTGAAAAACAACTTTCTAACAATTCTGATTTTATCAGAATTCACCAGTCTTTTATGATCAATGCGAATCACATTAAAAAGATATTCAAATCCAAAATACCTCAAGTGATGATGAGCAATAATGAAGTGCTTTCTGTATCGAAATCTAGAAAGGCAGTGTTTTTTGAAAGGATTTTACATGAATAAGAAAAGACTCTTTTTTTAAAATCACCAGATACAATGATCAAACGATTTTTAGCATACATAGCCATCATTATTGGCTTTCTCTGCTTTATTATAATCGGTGGAAGGTCTATGAAATATGGTAACCACTCTATTGGTTATAACCATTCTACTGAGTTTTAC
>CAZTFN010000163.1:0-8998 GCA_964612905.1 uncultured Flavobacterium sp.
AGTATTGGCAAAGACATAATCTTCTTTGATGTCTACTTTTTCTACATCAATCATTTCCAAAGAAACGGTTTGATCGGCATTGATCTTCGCTCCATGAGGTCCATCATAGGCCGTAAATTTCGTTTCATCTTGAATAATATCGAGTTTTTTGGCAAAAGCTACAGCACATCTTGCTCCATTTCCACACATGGTTTGACTACTGTCAGCATTGAAGTAGATCATTTCAAAGTCAAAGTCTGCGTGATTTTCAATTAAAATCAAACCATCAGCACCAATACCAAAATGACGATCACACAACTGAGTAATGAGATCATTATTTTCTTTTGGAAATGAACCATTTCGATTGTCTACAAAAATGAAATCATTTCCAGCTCCTTGATATTTGTAAAAATTGAGAATCATGGTCGACAAAGATATGAAAAAGCACTGCAAGTTTTGACTGTTAAAGCAGGGTTAAAAATCGTTAAGAGCGAGTTAATCATCTTGTATCAAATGTTAAAATTAGTACTTTTGAAATAGTAGAAATTAGAATTTATCATGAAGAAGCTTTTAAGTTTTTTAGGAATGGCAATTTTAGGAGGAGTGATCGCTTTAGGTGGATACAAAGTTCTCCTAGAAGAACCTGTTATCATTGAAAGAACCAATGAACAACCTATCCAAACGTTCCAAACGAATTTTAAACCTGCATTTGAAACCACAAATGCAACCTATGAACCTACGGATTTTACAGATGCTGCGGAGAAAACAGTACCCGCAGTTGCACACGCAAAACATACTGCTGTAAAAACAGGGGTGACCTCTTTTGCTGATCTTTTCAACGGAGGAAGACAATATGAGCAAGTAGGGACTGGAAGTGGTGTAATCATTTCAGCAGATGGATATATCGTAACAAACAATCACGTAATCAAGGACGCTACCAATATTGAAATTACCTTGAACAACAGACAGAAATACGAAGCTGAGCTGGTTGGATCTGATGCTAAAAATGATATCGCCTTGTTAAAAATTGATGCTGGCGGGCAATTACCGTACATCCCATTTTCGAATTCTGACAACGTAAAAATTGGCGAATGGGTATTAGCCGTAGGGAATCCGTATAATTTGACTTCTACCGTGACAGCAGGAATTGTAAGTGCAAAAGGAAGAGACCTACAAGGAAACCAAGATGTAGATTCATTCATTCAAACAGATGCTGCTGTAAACCCAGGAAATAGTGGAGGAGCTTTGGTGAATACACGAGGTGAATTGGTAGGGATCAATACAGCCATCAGTTCTAGAACAGGTTCTTATGTGGGATATTCTTTTGCTGTACCTTCAAACATTGCCAAGAAAATTATTGATGATATTTTAGAGTTTGGAAAAGTTCAAGAAGCGGTGATTGGATTCTCCGTGAAGAGTATTGAAGAAAATATAGAAGGAGTACGAATTGCACAATTCCAAAAAGAAAGCTTAGCACCGAAAGCTGGATTGAAAGAAGGTGACTTAATCGTGAAAATTAACGATGTGAAAATTGCGAAGTTTTCCGATTTAAAAGGTCAATTAACAGCCAAAAGACCTGGAGAGAATGTAGATGTTACCGTGAATAGAGATGGTAAGTTATTGACCAAAAGTGTGAAATTGATCAAACGTGTTACTCGCAATATTTCAAGAGCTTTGGAAATGGAGTTGGATGACTTATCCAAAGAAGAAATGAAAAAATACAACCTGAAGGGTGGTGCAAAAGTGATTAGTGAACAAACGGAATACGAAGATGACGAAGGTTTTGTTGGATATATCATCACGGAAGTGAACGGGAAAAAAGTGAGCAATGCGGAAGAAGCCGTTCGATTGATTGATGGTTATGCAAGCCAGAGATATCGTTTAAGTATTAGTATGATCAATAAAGAAGGAGAAACCGTTCGTTATCGACTTCGATAAACGATAAAAACAGTAGTAAAAAATCTCGATGAAAATCGGGATTTTTTTATGCCCTAAAATTTTCACGAAAACGATTTCGAATTGTCGAAAAAAGAGATACTTTTGCACAAATTTTAAAACAGAACAACACAACCATGTCACCATTAACAAATTACGAAAACGAAGTTGCTTCTCAGGCACAGATTAGAAGAGCTACGACCGAATTTATAAACCTTGTGAGCGATCTTTGGTACGATCGATCTATAGAATTGGTACTGTTTAGAAACCCACTACTTGACAAGCGAGTGAGTGAAGTATTAAACTTAATCAACTACGCAAAAGAATTCGTAGCAAAGCCGATCTCAATTCATGATGCTTTGGCCATTGCAAAAGCAATTCAACAAGTTGATTTACCACCATCCAAATTGGATATCGGAAAGTTGGTATATGAAAGCTATTTGAACGCCTCAGGAAGTGATGATAAGGTAGCATTTGTAAAAAATCAACTGAAAGATGCTACCGAAGCCAAAGACATTCAACCAAAAGATGTTGTATTGTATGGATTTGGAAGAATCGGACGTTTGTTAGCAAGAGAACTCATGTCGAAAATGGGGAAAGGTTCTCAATTGCGATTAAGAGCGATTGTGACGCGAGGAAAAATCGATCAATCTGTGTTAGAAAAGAGAGCTTCTTTATTGAGTGTGGATTCTGTTCACGGAGATTTCTTAGGGACGGTTCAAGTAGATGCTGAAAACAATGCGTTGATTATTAATGGAACTACGGTCAATATGATCTCGGCCAATGGACCAGAAGAGATTGACTATACGATCTATGGAATTGACAATGCTTTGATTATTGACAATACAGGAGCTTTTAGAGACGAGGAAGCTTTGAGTAGACATTTAACGGCGAAAGGTGCGAGTAAAGTTTTATTGACTGCTCCAGGAAAAGGTGTTCCAAACATTGTTCATGGTGTAAACCATAAAAATTATGATGTAGATCAAGTTGATATCTTTTCAGCAGCTTCTTGTACAACGAATGCAATCACTCCAATTTTGAAGGTGATTGAGGATAACTACGGAATCAAAAAAGGACACTTAGAAACGATTCATGCCTACACAAATGATCAGAATCTAGTGGACAACATGCACAAAAAATACCGTCGTGGTAGAGCTGCAGCATTGAATATGGTCATTACAGAAACAGGGGCGGGAAAAGCTGTAGCAAAAGCGTTGCCAGCCTTGGCAGGAAAGTTAACGTCCAATGCAATTAGAGTTCCAGTTCCTAATGGATCTTTGGTAGTGTTAAACCTTCAATTAAGAAGTGAAGTAACGGCCGATGCATTGAATGCCATGATGAAATACAATGCGTTGGAAGGTGATTTGGTAGAACAAATTCAATACTCGTTGTCTCATGAATTGGTATCATCGGATATTGTTGGGACGACTGCACCGGCAATTTTTGATAGCAAAGCAACCATTACTGATGGAGACACTGTGGTATTATACATCTGGTATGATAACGAATATGGATATAGCCACCAAGTAATACGTTTGGCAAAACACATTGCGAAGGTGAGAAGATATACCTACTATTAGTAGGAAATTGATGCAAATCTTGAAGAGCTCTACAGATTCTGTAGGGCTTTTTTTATGGAGTAAACTTAAGCCATTATGGCTAGAATCCTTTGAAAAAGAATGATTTGGTAAAAAAAATTTTGATATCTAAAATTTAATTGTAATTTTGGTCAACCAGATTGGTAAACCAAACAGGTTGACCAATTTTAACATCTAATCTTCAACATATATGAGAACAAAATTACTTTTACTCTTTGTGTTATTCGCACAAATTTCATTCGCGCAGAACTTAGTGATAAGTGAAATCATGGTCAATCCGTCAGGTACAGATTCACCATATGAATATATAGAACTACGAGGTGATCCAGGAGCTACGATTGCTGCAGATACGTATTTAATTCAGGTAGAAGGGGATAGCGGAAGCAACCCTGGAGATGTTGAATCAAATGGTGATGCCTCCAATGGTTGCACCGTGAATAATGATGGAACAACTCCTTGTCCTCAAGGTGGGATTATAGATCTATCTGGAGTCACATTAGGATCAAACGGTTACTTGGTGATTCTGACTACAGGTCATGATTATACCATAAATTCAGATGCTACTACATTATTTGATGTAACCGATGGAGATTTAGAAGGACAATCACATAGTTTCCTTTTGATCAATACCAATGGAAATGGTGCACCTTCTTCTAGTGATGATATTGATGCTGATGACGATGGTGAAATTGATGCCGCATACACTTCTATTTGGACTTTTATTGACGGAGTTGCTTTTATTGATGACGATTCATCTACTGGAGAAATTGCCTATGCCGATGTAATTTTTGCTGAAGCGGCTGCGGTGGCAGATTTGAAAAAGCCATCTACCGCTACGGTAATCTCAACTTCTACGCAATACGATTATGCTGCCAGAATTGGAAACTCCACTGGAAGTGTAATCAACGATGATGCTTCCGTTGAGGCTGTAGACTGGGTTGGAGGAGATGTTCCTTCTGATACATCTTCACCACGAGTATGGACCTTAGGTTCTAACTCTAGTAGTGTAAGAGCGCATCCAGAAAGTTGGGAAGGTTCAGAATTGAATCACATTGGAGGTCCAAATCCAACCATGAATACATTGTCTACAGACAGCGAATCAATAGCAGTTTTAGGTTTGTATCCGAATCCAGCACAAGATTTCATGACACTTTCTGTCAATATAGATGTAGAAAAGGTAGAGGTTTATAATGTGATTGGAAGAAGAGTATTGTCAACCTCGAATCTAATCGATGATAAAATTGATATT
This sequence comes from uncultured Flavobacterium sp., assembly GCA_964612905.1. Taxonomy (GTDB): domain Bacteria; phylum Bacteroidota; class Bacteroidia; order Flavobacteriales; family Flavobacteriaceae; genus Polaribacter. Next base: position 4,762 of record CAZTFN010000163.1, read on the forward strand.
TCAACTCTAACAAATGGAGTGTATATCTTAAAAGTTTCTAGTGGAACTCATGTTGTTTCAAAAAAGTTCGTTAAAAACTAGATTTATTTGATTTATAATTGTGCATAAGTACCTAAATTGTCGGTTTACTAATTAGTTTTCCGGCAATTTTAGTACTTATACTAGAAAATCTTCATTCTTAAAATAACCAGTTAGATGAGTTTTAAAATGTCTCGAATCCTTTCAGTTTTTTCTATGACCTTGATAGGCGTATTGCTAATCTTTAGTGCATGCACTAAAGAAAAAAAGCAAGCAATCGCTGCCAATGAAGTCATTCCATTTTTTCAACATTGGAATCTGATTTTAGGCGATGGTTCTAATGCAGGGAAAGCTAGCAACTACAGTGATCAAAACTTTTTTTACACTCAAAAAGATAAAGAAGATTGGGTGGTGTTCAAAACTCCAAATGCTGGAAATACACACGGAACTTCTAACAATACGAGAACGGAATTAGCTCAACTTAAAAAATGGTCGCCCATGACCGATGCATCCATGACTGCAACACTGAAAGTGATGAACGTATCAACTACTGGGGATGCCAGAGTTCCTGCAACATTTTCGGTAGTAGTAGGGCAAATTCATAGTGCTGACGGACATGAGAATGAGCCTCTGAAAATCTTTTACAAGAAATTCCCTGGCCACACGAAAGGATCTGTCTTTTGGAACTATGAGATCAATACCGAAGGAGACGACAATTCAGGTCGTTGGGATGTTTCATATCCTATTTGGGGTTATGACTTTTCAATAGTGAGCGATAAGGAAAATACATATCCTCCTGAACCCGAAGATGGAATTGAGTTGGGTGAAGAATTTAGCTACAAGATTGAAGTGAGCAACGGCATCATGAACTTGACTTTTTCTAGCGAAGGGCATGAAACCAAAACATTTACAAAGAACTTAATTGCTTCGGAGTATACAAAGTATGAAGACATTCCAGAACAAGTACAGAAAACCTTTGTACCCATTGGTCAGGATGGAGTAGAGCAAGAGCAAGGCTATACCGATGAAGGACTCTTTTTTAAGTTGGGATGTTACAATCAAACCAATGGAAAAGATCCCAAAGTAAATAAGGTTTGGTGTTCAGGAGCTGAAACACATGGAGGCGATATTCAAAAGCAATATGCAGATGGAAACTATGCAGAAGTTTGGTTTAAAACAGCAAACATTGAAATTCCTGAAGAGGCCATTTCCAATGAAGGTTACTTTTCAGCCAATGACGGACTCAGTCAGAAAATAGTCTATCCAAATGAAGTTATTCCTTTCATGGATAAATTTAAGATCCTTACGGGTGATGGTACATCAGTACAAGACATCACTAAGTTTGAAGATAAGAACTTTTTCTATACGGTTATCGATGGAACTAGACGTTGGGTGGTATACAAAACTCCAAATTCTGGGGTGACTTCAAAAAACTCCAGCAATACTCGAACAGAGCTACACGAGAAAAGAGAATGGACACCTGAAGAAGGTGGAAAATTGACAGGTACTTGTAAGGTGATGCAGGTTTCTGTGTCTGGAGATGCTCGAGTTGCGGCTTCGTATTCAACAGTAGTTGGACAAATTCACAGTGGAGAAGGTCACGAAAATGAACCTTTAAAAATATTCTACAAGAAGTTTCCAGGACATACAAAAGGATCGGTCTTTTGGAATTATGAAATCAATACTGCAGGCGATGACAATTCAGGAAGATGGGATTTTTCTTCCGCAGTTTGGGGGAATGATATGTCTGTAGTAGGAAAGAATAAAGAAGATTTTCCGCCAGAACCAGAGGATGGTATCGAATTAGGAGAAGAATTCAGTTATGAAGTAAACGTTTATAAAGGAATCATGTATTTGACTTTTACAAGTGAAAATCATGAAACAAAAACATTTACAAAAAATTTGATCTCTTCAGAATACACTAAAAAATCGGATTTACCTGAACAGGTCAAAAGACTGTTCGTACCCATCGGTCAAGATGGCACAGAGCGCGCAATAGCATACAGTGGTGAATTGGGTTATTTCAAACAAGGAGCCTACAACCAAACCAATGGAAAAAGTCCTGAAACAAATATGGTTTGGTGTGCAGGAGTAGAAACCTATGGAGGAGATCTTCAGAAACAATACGATAATGGTTGTTATACAGAAGTGTGGTTCAGGGAAGCGACTGTAGGTCCTGGAACTCCACCTAACAAATCAAATAATTAGAAAATACAATATGAAAACATTTGGAGCAAGTAAAGAATTCATCATGGGTGATGATATTGAATGGGAGGTAGTTGGTGAAGGTGTAAAACGCAAAATTATGGGCTATGATGACAAGATCATGCTGGTCAAAGTTCATTTTGATGAAGGAGGAGTAGGACCTATGCATGAGCACTATCATTCTCAAGTTACCTATGTGGAAAGCGGTGAGTTTGAATTGACCATCGGAGACGAAACTAAAATGATGAAAGGTGGTGATTCCTTCTATATCCCACCTCATGTACTTCATGGTGCAATCTGCAGAAAATCAGGGGTTTTGATTGATGTGTTCAGCCCGATCCGTGAGGATTTCATGGAGTAGAATTAACTTTTCTAGAATATCATTTGCATTTCAGAAAAATTCAAGTATATTTGGTAAACCAATTTGGTTAACCAGTTTGGTTTACCAATAAAAAAGGACAGGTGCACGCCCATCCTTTTAACAATACTTCTTTCCGAGGGAAGTATTACAAACACATAACCTTACGTTACGTATCACAAACGCAAAATTACAAAACAATCCATTGATTTTAGAATGTTTTGTTAGAAAGATAAGGTCTATGTGATGTAGAACAAGATTAATTCGACGAAGATCGAATTATGTAATCAAACTTTTAAAACATAAACCATTATGAATTTAAAACTTAAAGTAGCATTTGTATTCTTAATGTTCATGGGGATCTCCATGTCTGCTCAGGATAACTACACCTTAAAGGGTAAAGTAGTGTCTAAAACAGATAGTATTGGATTACCTGGTGTAACCCTTAGAATTTTGAAGTCTTCAAAAGGTGATGTTACAGACTTAGATGGAAATTTTGAAATCGAAGTGAAAAAAGGAGATACTCTAGAGTTTTCATACCTAGGGTTTTTAACACAAAATGTTGTTATTACTGGGCAACAAAATTTGCAAGTATACCTGGTTGAGGACGATAATGTTCTTGAGGAGGTTGTAGTTGTAGGTTATGGTACTCAGAAAAAATCGCACTTAACGGGTGCGGTTTCAAAAGTCGTCAATGAGAAACTGGATCAAATAGCAGTTTCTAGGGTAGATGATGCCTTGGTAGGACAAGTATCTGGGGTTCAAATTGCAGCAACGGAAGGAGAAGCTGGGTCTGACCCGACCATTCGAATTAGAGGTATTGGCTCCATTACTGGAGAATTGAGCCCTTTGATTGTTGTTGACGGATTGGTGGTTGACAATGACTACTTGAGTGCCTTAGACATGAATAGTATTGAATCTTTTGAGATTCTGAAAGATGCTGCATCAACAGCTATTTATGGTTCTAGAGGATCTAGAGGGGTAATTTTAATTACAACAAAGCAAGGAAAAGAAGGAAAACCCAAGTTCAGTTATAATATGTTTACTGGTTTTAAAACAGCTAGACAAAGTGATGCTTATTACTTTACGGTCGCTGAAACAGTTGCAGCGGAAATGGCAGCAACAGGAACACTATCTGATAGAACTCGCTATAAGCAACTTATCGGTGTAGATACGAATTGGCAAGACATTATTTTTGACGGAGGTATTATCACCAATCATTCTTTTAGTGCAAGAGGAGGAAGTAAAAACACAAAGTATAGTGCATCAATGAATTACCTTCATGATGAGGGAGTTTTATTAACGGATGACTTCAAGAAGTACAACATTACCTTGAAACTTGACGCTAAAGTAAATAAGAAGTTGTCTTTTGGATTTAGGTTGACACCTACATTTACCGATCGAAGACGTTTTGATGGCTCTACCCATGATATCTTAAGACAGCCATCTTGGTTGCCCTTATATCTTGACGAGAATACAATTCAATTTGTGAATCGTTTTAGAGACGGTGCTAAATATGCAAATGCTCAAATAGGAGATTATGCGATTCAAAGAATGTTTGATGATTATGATCTAGTTGCAGGAATGCCAGACGATGGTTCGGATGGTACAATTAGTGGTACAGATATTAGTAATACTTCAAATACAAATCCAGCT
>CAZTFN010000164.1:0-8994 GCA_964612905.1 uncultured Flavobacterium sp.
TAAAACGCTGATTTACCGTCATCCCTCAGCCGATCAAGATTTAGTATATCAAAATAACGTCACAAGACATCAAGAGTTATGGAGTTTGACGAAAGATGTGGTACCCCAGACACATCGCAATTATATGAACGAATTCATGATCTACAATGGTGAGGTCACTGGTTCTGCTGGCTATGTTTACGAGACAGCACAAGATTTGTCGACATGGCAAATGGGATTGGCGATCAATTATGCAGATGATCAAAATGAGTTGCTGTATACCATTATTCATGAATTCGGTCATATTCTTACACTGAACAACACGCAATTAGATGCGTCGACATCAGCAGGAAATTGCAACAATTATTTCCCAGGTGAAGGATGTGCCAGAGCGCAGGCGTTTATCAACAAACTTTACAATTTAGGCTGGGCAGATATTTGGAGCGAATACCAACAAGCCCAAGGAAGCGAAACGGCCATGCAGAACTTCTACAACCAAAATCGCGATCGATTTGTGACCAATTATGCCGCCACAAATCCGGGTGAGGATATTGCAGAGGTCTTTGCAACCTTCGTGACCATGTCAGGCAAGCCTGCTGGAAATACCATTGCAGAAAGAAAGATTCTTTTAATGTATGATGAGCCCGAATTGGTACAATTACGAGATTACATCAGAAACAATCTGATGACGGGAAGAAATGCTTTCACACTAGCTCCGGGAAGTTGGAAGAGAGCGAATACAATAGGAACACACACAAGCTCATTCTGTGGATTACACCGTCTTAATATTTAAGAACCATGAAAAATTTAACCCTAATAATCGTATTGATATTGAGCGTTTCATGTTCAACGATCCAACACGATGCTTCCAGTCCAGTCATTCAATTGACAAAGAAAAGATGCCTTGGAAAATGTCCCGTCTATGATTTGATGATCTATAAAAATGGATTGGTTACGTATAATGGGATTGACAATGTGTCAAAGAGAGGAGTGCATCAGTTCAGTATCCCGACAAAAAAAATGGAAGCGCTGAACAAACTATTTGACGATTCAGGGTTCAAAGATATAGAGATTAAAAGTACAAAAGGTCGTGATTTTCCAATTACGCAATTAACATATCAAAACAAAACTGTTTCCTTTAAAGGGAATGTTCCAAAAAACGTACATGTCATCATTGAAGAATTAGAATTAATTACAGGAATATAAAGTTTGGTTGATTTTTAATTAGTTTGATTGCCCTACAATCAGACGCTGGTGAAGCCCTGACGATAAATGTCAGGGCTTTTTGTTTAAGACAATGCTTTTAAAATATCTTGCGGATCCGCTCGTAACTTATAATCTTCTTCCAAGAAATGATACCTAATGATTCCATTGGTATCTACAACATAGGTTGCTGCGATAGGAAGTTCACGGTCTTCATTCCCTTGACTGGCTTCTAAATTAATTCCGAAGGTTTTGTACAAATTGTCCAGGTACTCAGGAATTTGATAAACCAAGTTCAATGACTGTGCTGCTTTGTTGTTTTCATCTGATAAGACTTGAAAGCTTAGCTCATTTTTCTCTGTGGTTGACAAAGAGTTGTCTGGACTTTCTGGGCTTATAGCGATTAGTTCCGCTCCCTTTTCCTGAATCTGTGGTAAGAACTGTTGCAAGGCTCTCAATTCCAAATTACAATAAGGACACCAGCCACCACGATAAAAAGCGATCACTACTTTCTTTCCTTGATTTAAAAGATCATTCACATTCACCAAAGTACCTGATGCATTGGGCAATTCGATTTGCGGAAGAGCATCTCCAGTTTTGAATGCTTGCTCGATGATGCTCGTATTTTTGAGCTCATCAATCGCATTTTTCATCAATTCCTGCGCTTTTCCAGGATGTCTCTTTGAACTATTATCGGCTAACTTCTTGAGTTGTTCTGTTAAAGTCATTTGTTTTCAATTTTTGATGTGGGTTTAGACGACAAATGATGAAGGACTTTACAAGATCATTTTGATTATCATTTTGTAAAGCTGTACTTTTAGAAAACCAAACCAAAACTCATTATGAAAGCGATCATTTGTTCTCAATACGGACTTCCCAATACTTTAGAATACAAAGAAGTTGAGGACCCCAAACCCAAGAAAGGAGAATTGTTGATTTCCATCAAAGCTTGTAGTGTCAACTTTCCTGATACCTTAATCATTCAAGGATTGTATCAATTCAGACCAGAACCACCTTTTTCTCCAGGAAGTGATTTTGCGGGAGTCGTGGAGGAAGTTGGAGATGGAGTCTCACATTTTAAAGTAGGCGATGAGGTAGTTGGGTTCAATCCTTATGGTGGATTCGCAGAAAAGGTAACAGCACCAGCAAACGTTTGTTTTCCCAAACCCAAAGGAATGAACATGGTGAATGCCTCAGCATTTTTGATGGCCTATGGAACCTCATATCATGCATTAAAAGATCGCGGACAAGTAAAGGAAAGTGATACAGTGTTGGTCTTAGGAGCTTCTGGTGGAGTAGGAATTACCGCTGTAGAATTGGCAAAATTGATGGGAGCAAAGGTCATTGCCGCTGCATCTACTGACGAGAAGTTAGAATTATGTAAGCAATTTGGAGCTGATGAAGTGATCAACTATTCTACTGAAAATCTTAAAGAGCGAGCCAAAGAATTAACGAATGGAAAAGGTGTTGATATTATATATGACCCAGTAGGTGGTGATTATTCGGAACAGGCTTTTCGCGCGATTGCTTGGAAAGGAAAACACTTAGTCGTGGGATTTGCCAATGGAAAAATTCCAAAGATTCCATTGAACTTACCCTTGTTGAAAGGAGCAGATGTGACAGGAGTTTTTTGGGGAGCGTTTACTCAAAAAGAACCCAAAAACAGCATGCAAAATGTTACTGATCTGGTGACTTGGTATTTGACAGGAAAGCTAAAACCTCATATTGATGCCACATATTCTTTGCAAGATGCACCTAAAGCACTGGAAGCTATTATGGATAGAAAGGTCAAAGGAAAGGTTGTGATTGATATGGAGAAGTAATTAATTTAGCCTTTAGCCTTTAGCCTTTCTACTTCTTACTTCTATTGATTATTTCGAAGTCTTCAGTTTTTTCTAGTTTCTCAAATAAAGAAGCATACTTCTCTGGAAGCACAGTCAGTTTTCTTTTGTGTAAATCGATCCAAGCACCATATACTTCAATAGTGGCAGCGACTTTACCCGCTTCATTGATGACCTCATGCCGAATCTTCCATCGACCTTTGTCTTCAGACAATCCTAACAACTTTGCATTGGCCGTAATGGTTTCACCCATATGAATCTCTTTTCTGAAGGAAGTGTTTTCAGTAAAGAGAATTGGTCCAATTCCATCAGCAGCAATCATATCCACTGGGTATCCTGCATATGCAAAGTATCGAATCCGAACTTCTGCTGCATAATCATTATAGGCCGTATGTCGCATGTGTCTGTTGGCATCAAAATCAGCCCATTTGGTATTGAATTCTATGGTGTAACTCATGATTTAATTTTTAACATCTAAAGTATCTCTCAATGTATTTCCAATCAGCATGAATGCCATGACCAAGAGCATAATGGCCAGACCTGGTATGATGGCCAAATAGGGTTTTCCTAAGATGATATAGTTGTAGTGATTTTTAATGATGGCACCCCAAGACGGAGTAGGCGGTTGTGCTCCGATTCCTAAGAAACTCAATCCACTTTCAATCAAAATGGCAGCGGCAAAATTGGCAGCTGAAATCACAATGACTGGCGCCATGATATTCGGCAAAATATGTTTAAAAATGATGCGAAGATTTGAAAAGCCCAACGCTTTGGCAGCTTCTACATATTGTTGTTGTTTCGTGCTCATCACTTGACCACGAACCACTCTGGCTACTTCCACCCACATGGTGAGTCCTACTGCAATGAATACTTGCCAGTATCCTTTTCCTAAGGCTAGGGTGATTGCAATAACTAAAAGAAGTGTTGGAATGGACCATGTAATATTGATAATCCACATAATAAAGTGGTCGATCTTACCTCCAAAATACCCAGCAATCGCACCCAAACTAATTCCAATCAGTAAGGAAATAAAGACAGCGATAAATCCAATAAAAAAGGAGATTCGAGTGCCGATGATCAATCGACTTAATAGATCACGCCCGTATTTGTCGGTACCGAAATAGAAAGTCCGTTGTTGAATGTACTTACTGGTCTCATGATTGATTTTGTATAGCGATAAGGACTTAGTGAGTCCATCAGAATAATTCACATACTCTACCACATCTCCTTTCACTTCATAAGATCGAATAGGAATCTCTGTATTTAGATTTTTCTTTCCATAGAAAACCCTATTTAGGAATGATTGATCCACTTTTTGATCCGAAGGAATGGTCAATATTAACACAGAAAATCCAGGCTTTTTAGAGTGAATTTCCAAATGCATTTGGTTGGCATTGGAACTGTTATCTGGAGCAAAGGTATACCCAAAAACAGCAACGAATCCGCAGAGAATGACAAACCAAAAACACACCAAACCTAGTTTGTTCTTTTTGAACTTTTGAACCGAAAGTTGAAATAAAGATTTGGATTGTTGAGTCATCTGTTACAAATGTAAAAAACCTGATCGCTACAACAAACGATCAGGTTTTTTAAATGATTTTATTTTGTGTTTAATATAGTATAAATCGAACGCGAACAGATGCTGATAATTCTATTTTCTTGAACTCAACATTCATCGGAGACTTTGTTTTAGCCAATCCACTTCCCGTAATAATTACTTCGTCCAATTCAGCATTCATAGGGACGAAACCTCTATTGAAAGAGTTCATATCATTAATACTTATCGCAGGGCCTACTTTCTGATTTAAGGGTTTTGCTAGATAATCTGCATTGATCTTCGCTTTTGCAACAGCTTTACTTTTGAGGGTCAATCCTAATTCCTCAGCTTTTGAGTACTCAAGTTTTATCAATCTCACATTGGAGATCTTTACTTTCTCCAAATTCAATAAGACTTTAGTTACCGTTTCAGCATCGTATACCACAAGTTCATATAATTTGACTTTGGAAACGTCTTTTTTTCTCAGAAAATATTTCGAGAAGTTACTTCCTAAGTTTCCTAGTGCCAATTGTTTCTTAATATCGACACCAGCACTTTTCAAGGCAGATTCCATTCTCTTCTCCAGTTCTTCCACAGAAACCTTTCCTTTGGAATCATTCTCATCCAAACGAATGTTCATATAGATTCGATCTGGAACCACCAGTGTGTCTACACTCGCAGCTGTTTCTACATAAGGAGTGTTTTGAATGGTCGTGGTATTCTGTGCAGAAATCAATCCACTACAACAAACAAGCATACAAGCAATCAAAAACTTCTTCATAGCTAGAAAAATCTTAATTCTTTACGATTTCTTGAGGTGTTCTTAGTTTTAACGCGCTCAATACATTCAGAGCTTCAGCAACATACATGTCTTTTGATAAGTTTTTGTGCCAAATCTTTCTCTTTTCTCTAAGATCAGTATTGCTAGCAATCAATGGTTTTTCATATTCAGGAGACAGGAAAGCCAACTTTGAATCATATTCGAAAACAGAGTTGAATCGTTCAGCATATTTTTCACGTTCGTCCAAGTCTTGTACATAATCTTTGTAGTTCAAGCTGTAGGTAGAATCGTCCTGCTCTTTCTTCAACCATTTTGCATATTCATTGACTAGCTTGAATTTTGGATCGTTGGCAATTCTTTCTTTACTAGTATTCACCACATCAGAGAAGTTGCTGTAGGAATTTACCTGAGCATATTTCGCCTGTGGAACCATGTCCCACTTTAAAGCTCCGTCCATATTGCGCTCTCCAAATTTCATGTAGCTGTATCTGTTTGGAATGGCAATGTCTGAATACACCCCTTCCATCTGTGTAGAACCTCCGTTGATTCGATAGAATTTCTGAATGGTCATTTTTAAGAAACCTAAGTCCTTCTTATAATTCGGATAGAACTGGTTGATCGGTAATACATTTTGAACCGTTCCTTTTCCGTAGGTCTGATTTCCTCCAATGATGACAGCTCTGTTATAATCTTGCATGGCCGCAGCGAAAATCTCCGAAGCCGAAGCTGACAATTCATTCACTAGGACAACTAAGGAACCATCCCATTGAATTTTACTGTCTTGATCGTTCTTAACCACTGGTTTTTCACCTCTATACTTTACTTGCACCACAGGACCTTCTGAGATGAATAATCCTGCGATTTCAATGGCAGTCTTTAAAGAACCACCTCCGTTGTTTCTCAAATCGATTAGTAATCCATCTACATTTTCGTCTTTCAATCTTTCGATTTCCTTTGCCATATCCTTGGCGGAGTCTCTAAAGTTTTTGTCGTCAAAGCTGATATAGAACTTAGGAAGATCAATGATTCCGTATTTCTTTCCATTTTTCTCTACCACAGACGATTTTACAAAAGTCTCTTCTAATTGAACCAAATCTCTGACGATAGAAATCACTTTGGTACTTCCGTCAATTTTCTTCTTTACAGTTAAGTGAACCGTTGTTCCTTTCGGTCCTTTGATGAATTTGATGGCGTCATCCAAACGCATTCCAACAATGTCCAAAGGTTCCGCTTCAGGACCATCTTGAGTCACTTTTAAAATAATATCCCCTTCTTCCAGTTCGCCTTGCTTCCAAGCAGGACCACCAGATACCAATTCAACGATTTCTGTATAGATTCCTTTTTTTACCAATCTCGCACCAATACCTTCTAACTTTCCAGACATGTCCTGATCAAAACGATCTTTGATTCTAGGACTCATGTAAGATGTATGTGGGTCAAACGCACCCACAACGCTGTTCAAAAAAGTAGAGAACCAATCTGAATGCTCCAATTCTTCAATACGGATGTACAATTCATCCATACTTTTCAAAACTTCTGCTCTAGCTTCCTTTTCAATTTCTTTGAACCCTCTCTTTTTATAGGCGGAATCTTTCTTCGCTTTATCCTCTTCCAAAGATTCTAATTCTTGAATCTTATCAATAGTTTGCAACTTTAACTGCTTTCTCCAGTAATCAAACAATTCATTTTGATCCTTCGCAAACGGAACCACATCATAATCAACATTGATGGTTTCTTGCTTTTTGTAGTTGAAGGATTCGGTTAAAATTTCCCCGTAGAAATCTTTCGCAGATTTGATTTTCTCTAAAAACATTCCGTAGACAGCGTTGTAAAAGGTCAAATCTGATTCTTTCAACTGATTGTCAATGCGAAACTTGTATTTAGAAAACCCTTTGATGTCTTCCTGTGTAAAGTATCTTTTAGATGGATCCAAACCATCGATGAAACTATCGAATACGTGCTCCGAGAATTGGTCGTCTAATTGTTTTTCAACAAAATGACCACGAGTCAACATATAATTCAATACAGAAATCAACACTTTGTCTTTTTCTGGATCAGGGTCGTTAACAGGATTGTTTGCAAAAGTTACGTTGCTAAAAAGAAGTAGCAACGTGAGGATAGGGATGAACAGTTTCGTCTTCATGAATCTACAGTCGTTAATATTAATTTTTGTCTGATGACAAGCTAAGGTACTAAAATGATGCCAAACTCAGACTTGCTTATTTTTTCTTTTTGTATATACCTTTGAAGGCCTCCGTAACCACTTTTCCTTCAGGAGAAATATACTCCCAAAGCTGTGTTACAGAGCCATCGTTGTTGGGTGTCCAAGTCACACGATTAAAGTAGTCGCCTTTTTGACCTTTTACTAACGAACTTTCTAAAACCATACTTTTACCTTTCAAGTTTCCTTTCAATACAAGTGAGAAACCTGAATTGTCCACCCAAACTTGATTCCAAGTTTTATCGGTGAGGTTCACATAGTTGTAGCTTGTTCCTTTACTGGGCCCAACTTTAGACTCCCAGTTTTCTTGCATCACACAATTGCTTTGCATTTTAAGAATCTTGTTGGTTCCAATTTGTTTTCCATTTACATCATACACATTCCAGTCGCCCACCCAAAAATTAAATTCATTGTGCTTCTCAGTGTCACAAGGAGCTTTTTGAGTTTGTGCATAACTAAAATGGGTGGTTAGAAGTAAAAGGAGAATCGTGATAACTCGAGTCATATCTAAAGATATTGTCTTATACAATGTTAGTTAAAAATCAGCCGATTGCGTCTTTACAAAATGTTAAAATAAACTTCCATAAAAATGAATTATTTTTGTGTCAAACTTCACAGATAAATGACCAAAGAAAGACCCTTAATTTTAGTGACCAACGATGATGGAATTACTGCTCCTGGAGTACGTTCCTTAATACGAATCATGAACAAGATTGGAGATGTTGTTGTGGTTGCTCCCGACAGTCCGCAAAGCGGAATGGGACATGCAATTACGGTAAACAATGTTTTGTATTGCAATCCAATTACGATTGACGATGGTCCACAAATTGAATACAATTGTTCTGGAACTCCAGCGGATTGTGTGAAAATGGCCATTAATGAGATCCTAAATAGAAGACCAGACATTTGTATTTCTGGAATCAATCATGGCTCCAATTCTTCCATCAATGTGATTTATTCGGGAACGATGAGTGCTGCAGTGGAAGCTGGGATTGAAGGCGTGCCTGCCATTGGTTTTTCTTTGTTGGATTTTAATTATCACGCCGACTTTAAGCAAGCAGAAGATTATGTTCGAGACATTACGTTGACCGCTTTGGAGCAAGGGATTCCAGAAGGTATTGTGTTGAATGTAAATATTCCAAAGTTGAAAAAGGATGAGATCAAGGGAGTGAAGATTTGTCGACAAGCGAATGGAGTTTGGAGAGAAGATTTCGACAAAAGAAGAAGTCCATTTGGGCAAGAATACTACTGGTTGTCTGGTCAGTTTGAGAATCATGACAAAGGAGAAGATACCGATATCTGGGCCTTAGAGAATGGTTTTATTTCTGTTGTTCCTGTTCAGTTTGATTTGACGGCACATCATATGATTCAGAAGCTGAATTCTTGGGATTTATAATAAATCAGAAACAAGACAGTTAGACTTTTAGACACA
>CAZTFN010000165.1:0-8991 GCA_964612905.1 uncultured Flavobacterium sp.
GCCATCTCTGAGTCTTTTTTTATACTCAGTCAATAATGTCCCTGTTTCTCCAGCCAATCCAAGTAATGGAATGTGAACTCCTTCAACCCCTATCTTGGAGTTATTTTGATCTGTCTTATTTGCTTGCGTTTGATATTCATTAAAATTCATAGGCTTTATATTAGTAATCACTATATTACATTTTAAAGATGTGATAACCTTACGGAATCCCGCAGTTTAAAATGCAGATTTCCGCAGTCCTTCGCTCGAATGAGCTTCGGACTGCGATGGCATGAGAAGATTCGTCTGCTTCGGACTGCGTCGGCATAAGAGAGCTTCTACACATATAATGCGGACTCAGTGTAGGCATTCCTTCTAAAGAGCTTCGGACTGCGATGCTAATCGCTTTTAATAGTCACACCGCATGCACCTTCTTCCCAAAACCCAACCAACAACAAACAACCAGTAACCAACAACCAAAACTTTAACACTTCAAAAAATACCAGTCGGTATATTTTTATTACATTTGTACTGTTATGACCACAAAAGCAGCTTTAACAACTCAATTTATCATTGAAACTGCCGCGCCTATTTTTAATAAGCATGGCTATGCTGCTACCAGTATGAGTACACTTACGAAAGTGACTGGATTGACCAAAGGGGCCATTTATGGCAACTTTGAAAACAAGGAAGATCTGGCCATCAAGTGTTTCAATTACAACATCAAGCGTATTTTTAATACACTGATGTCGGGTGTCGATTCAGTGGAATCTGCTCCAGAAAAGTTATTGGCCATCTCTGAGTTTTACAAGAAGTACTATAAATACAGTGAACAATTTGGTGGTTGTCCGATTTTGAATGTGGGTGTGGATTCAAACAATCAGAATACAGCATTGATCACTCATGTGCGCAAGATGATTAAGCGTTTCCATGTGTATATTGCTGATATTGTGGATTTAGGAAAGGAACAAGGAACGATCAAACCAGACGTAGACGCCATGGAATGGTCCTACCGAATTGATAGTATGATCCAAGGTGCTGTGTTTATGACACATACCATGGATGACAACCGATACATCGTAGATGTGATGAATCAGGTGGATGATATTATAAAGAATGAATTGTCTGTATAAGATATATGCAGAATGTCATTCCGACCGTAGTGGAGGAATCTCAGAGACTTAGCTCCTTTGAACCTAAAGATTTAGCTACGCTGAACCTAAAGGTTTCTCGACAAGCCTGTCTGCCGACAAGGCAGGCTCGAAATGACAATGTGATTAACAATGAAATAAATTTTTTTTAACCAAAAATATACCGATTGGTATAAAATCGAATTATTGTTGGATGCTGGGTGTTTATTGTAAACATATTACACACTACATCCAACTCCAGACACCAAACAAAATAAAAAATATGAAATATCCCAAGAGCCCCGAGACCAGTACCACCGTCAGATTTCAAGACTGTGACCCGTTTAATCATTTGAACAATGGACGTTATATCGACTATTTTATGAATCATCGTGAAGACGTGTTGATCCAACATTACGAACTCGATATTTATAAAATGGCAAAGGTAGAAGGCCGCAGTTGGGTATCAGGTAGCAATCAAATTGCATACCTCCGCCCTGCTTTTACGATGGAAACCATTGTTATACAATCTCAAGTTATTAAATTTGATACTTCAAGTATTTGGGTAGAAATGCGCATGTACAATGAAGACAAAACACAACTAAAAGCAGTTATGTGGGCCCAAGTGGTTCATTTTGACCTATTAAAACAACGAAAAGCCATACACAGCGAAGAACACATGAATCTGTTCCAATCCATTCTAAACCCATTAGAACAAACAACTTTTGAGGAACGCATTCATGCCATTAAGTCTAAGATGTATCAATCTGTGTAAAATTTGTTAATGGCATTTTAGACTTACGAAACGTCATGCTTTCAGCATGGCGTTTCTTTATTGAAGGTTTCACTCAATGGTTCTTTATTGAAGGTTTCACTTTGAGTGAAACCTTCAATAAGAATTCTTATCTTCGAATATCAAAACAATCAAACATGAAGAAAATCCTTTTTGTCCTAGCCTTATCCCTATTTACATTTAGCTCTTACGCACAAGAAACCTTAGATCCACCGAAAGAAACTGTCGTGACTACCTATTATTTGATTCGACATGCGGAAAAGCAACGTCAGAATCCAGACGATAGAGATCCTTCATTAACATACAAGGGATACCAACGCGCAGATAAATGGAGAGATATTTTTCAATATGTTCCCTTAAATGCAGTGTATTCAACAGAATACAACAGAACCAAACAAACGGCCAAGCCTACTGCAGACAGTAAAAAGCTACCTATTCTTACCTATGATCCAAGGAATATGTACACAGAATCTTTCCAATACAATACGAAAGGAAAGAATGTCTTAATTGTTGGTCATAGCAACACCACACCTGCCTTTGTGAATAAAATATTGGGCAAGAATAAATACAAACAGATAGACGATAATAACAACGCTAACTTGTACGTTGTGAAGGTCATTGATGGCAAAGCCTCTGCTTCTGTTTTAAGAATCGACTAGTTTATCTTTTGATGATTTTCTGCGAGGTAACTTGAGTTCCTGAAAATATCTTCAAAATATAAATTCCTGAATTGAGTCGGGAAGTATCCATCGTATTGGATGCAGTGACCGTTCCTACTCTTTTCCCAAGTACATTGTACATCTCCAGCTTATCAATAACTGTAGACGATTCTACTGTTACTACCGATGCTACAGGATTTGGATACACCCTCGTTTGAACGAGTTCGTTTTGTTCTGTGGATAAGGTTTCACAGGCTTCTAGGTTGAAATTGGTTTCGATAGGATCACCCGGAGTCAAATCTCTGCCATCAAAGCCTTCATACGTCATTACATACTTTATGGCTCTAAAGGTAGAGTTCCCTGTAGCGGGTCTTGGATCTCCTTGCGCTGTGATGGTACCGTCTGTGTTGTTCATGGGTAAGTAGTAATCCCATACAATTTCATTGTCTGCATTTAACTCAAAGAAATGTCCTGGGGCTCCTTCACATACCAAAATGTTTCCGTTGGGCAATCTTTGTGCACTACTAAGAATTGAAGAATAAAAAACACCTGGATCGTTGTAGTTAAAATCTGGGTCTGATGGGCCAAAAGGTTGTCCAGCTTCCATAGTGTAGAATCCCGGGCTTGACGTTGGTAATTCTAGAATAAGCACCTCAGAAAAGGGTGGTGTTCGTTCATTTCCATTGTTGAAAACCATCAACTTACCAGCATCTTCTAAACCTGAAGGAATGATATGCGGATAATGCTGGCCGTACAACTGACGATTATTCTCTGTCCCTAATCGATAAGATTGTGGATTTCCCCAACGGTATAAGAAGTCACCTCCTTTTCCATAGGTTCCACCACTACTTGATGCTGCTTCTGCCGTGGTCGTTGAATGGTCTATGATCCAGATTTCACTTAAATTTCTTGAGCTGATCACGATCTGATCCAACTCTTCATTGTATTGTATCGAATTGACATGCAGCCAATTGGACCCTCTATCATTTCCATTGAGAAAATTGAAATCTAGCTTACCAGGATTGTCTACTACAACACCAAAATTGTCTTTTGTATCATCAAAATCCTGAATTAAATGATCCATAAAGTCCCACTCCCAAACAATATTAAAACCGTTATTAGGAAGTGGTTCTACTTCAAAAATTCTTTCAGTATATACATCCCCTTCGGTTAAAAGAGCGGGATCTCTTCCTGCTTGAATGGCATCTGCGTTAGAGACTCTTTCTGCTGCCAACATCAAAATGTTTCCGTTGGGTAATGGGTAAATATCATGATGCAGTCTATGATCGTCCGTGCTATAATCAAACTCCCAAACGAGGTTACCATCCCAGTCAAACATCTCGACAATACCTCCTACACCACCAAAACCGATGCTACTCGTATTCTTTCTTCCAGCACGAATCAAGTTTCCATTCGGTAAAATGTATACAGAATGTCCGGGGAGATATGTGCTCGTCCATTGATTGACAACTCTTCCACAGTTATCAATTAGAAATGTATTGGTATTTGAAGAAAATAAGGTAAGTCCGTCATACACTTCATTGGTTACAGAAATGGTACCTACCGTGTTCTGTGCATGAAGAGCACCTGTTAACAAGAATAGTAAGAGTACTAATTTTTTCATCAGCATCAATTTTTCAACGGTTTAAATGTAATATTTTTCAGGTTAATTTCAGAAACTTTTGTCAGTTCTTCCTGCTCGAATGCTGTATCCGTATTCTGAGTGTTCCTATTAGGATTGTTATTACTATAGTCGATAAATCGACTCCCTTATCTTTTGATAATTTTCTGGGAGGTAACTTGAGTCCCTGAAAAGATTTTCAAAATGTAAATTCCTGAATTGAGTTGGGAGATATCCATCGTATTGGATGCTGTCACCATCCCTACTCTTTTTCCAAGTACATTATACATCTCCAGCTTATCAATAGCTGCAGAAGATTCTACCGTTATTACCGATTCTACAGGATTTGGATACACCCTAGCTTGAACGAGTTCGTTTTGATCTGTGGATAAGGTTTCACAGGCTTCCAAGTTGAAATTGGTTTCAATAGGATCACCTGGAGTTAAATCTCTGCCATCAAAACCTTCATAATTCGCTGAGTATTTCAAGGCTCTAAACGTGGTATTTCCGTTGGCAGGTCTAGGATCGCCTTGTGCTGTGATATTCCCATTTATATTACTCATTGGGAGGTAATAATCCCACACAATATTGTTGCTCTGGTCCAACTCGATAAAGTGTCCTGTTTCGCCCTCACAAATAAGCGTATTGCCATTCGGCAAACGAAATGAGCTACTCAAAATGTTCGAAAAGAACTCTGGATCTTCGTAAAAAATTGTTGGTGCCGCAGGCCCAAAAGCCTGTCCTGTCATATGCTCATAAACACCAGGACTCGTAGTAGGCGCTTCAAAAAGCATTACTTCTGAGAACAATGGATTTCGACCTGTTCCGTTGTTAAACAGCATGATTTTTCCAGCATCATTCAATCCGGTTGGAATGATATAAGGTGTATGCTGCCCGTATAAAACTCGATCACTTTCCGTTCCTTGACCATAGGACTGTGGATTTCCCCATCGATATAAGAAATCACCTCCATGCCCATAAGTTCCTCCACTACTTGTGGCTGCTTCCGCAGTCGTTGTGGAATGATCAATGATCCAAAACTCACTCATGTTCCGAGAGCTGACCACAATTTGATCTAACTCCTCATTATACTGTATGGAATTGACATGCAACCAATTGGAATTGGTAAATCCACCATTCACAAAATTGACATTCATTTTTCGGAAATTGTCTGTGACAGAACCGAAGTTGTCTTTGGTATCATCAAAATCTTGTATCAAGTGGTCCGAAATGTTCCATTCCCAAACGATATTAAATCCATTATTCGGCAAGGGTTCTATCTCCATGATTCTTTCAGTATATAAATCTCCACCTGTCAACAAACTGGGATCTCTTCCTGCTTGAATGGCATCTGCGTTGGAAACTCGTATCGCCGCTGTGGCTAGAATATTTCCATTGGGCATAGGATAAATATCGTGATGCAATCGATGATCGTCTGTACTGTAATCAAACTCCCAAACCAAATTGCCATCCCAATCAAACATTTCAATAATACCACCTACTCCACCAAAAACAATGTTACTGGTCTCTTTTCTTCCGGCACGAATGATATT
The DNA here is from genome assembly GCA_964612905.1 of uncultured Flavobacterium sp. Lineage (GTDB taxonomy): Bacteria > Bacteroidota > Bacteroidia > Flavobacteriales > Flavobacteriaceae > Polaribacter. Next base: position 5,736 of record CAZTFN010000165.1, read on the forward strand.
TCCGTTGGGTAGTAAATATACCGAGTGTCCTGGTGCATAGGTGCTGTTCCACTCATTCACTACTTGTCCGCAATTGTTGATTAAGAAGGTCTTTGTAAAAACCGAGAAAATGGTATAACCATCGTAAACATCAGGTGTCACGGAAATGGTCCCTACAGTATTTTGTGAGAAAACGGATTGTGCAATGAAGAATAGTAGGAGTAGTGTTTTTTTCATTAAAGCAACGTCAGTTTTATATTTTTCATATTAATTTCAGAGACTTTCGTTAATTCACCATTCTCAAAAGCTTTGTCCATCTCTCGCACGTCGATTGCTGGATTGTTTGGCTTGTAGTTGTTATAATCAACCAATCGAACTCCTTCCACAAGATGTTCTTTACTCGCTTCTCTAAATCGAGTTCCACCACCATTTACATGGAATAAATAAGCCATGTAATCGATGTGAAATGTCTCTTTATTCACCCAATATACAAAGACATCTTCAAAGTCTACGCCGCCACCTTCTTGATCGAAGGTCACTTCTATTTTGTAATAGTCTTTTCCTTTAATGCTCACTTCAGGCAATAACTTTTTATTGACTGCTGCATCATTCAATCCATAAGGTAAAATCGAAAAGTAGTGTACCGAATTAATAGATTCGCTGTACTTCACCGCCATCGAATCTGGGACTTGAAAAGGTTCCTTGTTCAAAAAACGTTGAAAACCGTCATTGGATAAAACATCCGCCAAAACTTCCGATCCACTGGTAGTAATTCTTTGCAACTCAAAAGCTCCATTGTTCCTTTTAGCAACATATCTCCTGTCTCTAAAGTCGAATGCCAATGTAGCATTGGCTACTTTTTCGGTCTGGGAAACTTCAATCGCTTTGTCGATAATTTCCTGAGCGGTTTCAGGTGTTTTTTCAAATTTACAGGAGACCACTAAGGTGGCAAATAAGAGTAAAAGTGTAATACGTTTCATTCAATTGGTTTAGGGACTCTGTCGATCTTTCAAAGGCAAAATTACAGTTTCTTAAGATCACTAAAAGTGTATCTTTGTAAAGTTTTATAAAAAAGGTGCAAAAGAATATCAACATACAAAACAAGAAGGCGCGTTTCGAATTCGAAATTCTAGACAAATATGTGGCTGGAATTCAGTTGACGGGGACCGAGATTAAATCGATTCGAAATAGCAAAGCTCGAATTACAGAGAGTTTCTGTGAGTTCAATGAGCGCGGTGAATTGTTCGTTGTGAACATGTATATTGAAGAATATATCTACGGACATCATTACAATCACAAGCCCAAAAGCGAACGCAGATTACTACTCAATAAACGAGAACTCAAAAGTCTTAAGAAAGATGTTGATCAAAAGGGAAATACCATTGTTCCTTTGCGTTTGTTTATCAATGAAAATGGTTGGGCGAAATTGGAAATTGCATTGGCCAAAGGAAAGAAACTACATGATAAGCGTGAAACGATGAAAGATCGCGACAACAAACGTGACCTAGCACGCATCAAAAAGAACTTCAATTCCTAATGACTTTCTTCAAGCTGATTCGCTATAAAAACCTCATCATGGTACTCTTGACGATGGTTTTGGTGAAGTATTGCATGATAGCATCAGTCCTAGACAATCCTAATTTATCAGATCTTGAATTTATCATTTATGCGTTAAGCGTTTTACTCATTACCGCTGGAGGTTACATTATTAATGACATTTATGATATAGATATTGATAAAATCAACAAGCCAAAGAAAACCTTTGTTGGCAATTCGATTTCTATCAAAAATGCTTGGACCTTGTATGCTGTGCTCTCAATTGGTGGAATGGGATTAGCCATTTACATCTCGATCATAAAATCACTCCCAGAATATATTCTTTTGTTCCTCTTTGGTTATGCTTGTCTTTTCTTCTATTCAAGGTATTTTCAAAAAAAACCATTGATTGGAAACATTATCATCGCCTTTATTTGTGGAGCATTGATTTACCTAACCTATCTTTTTGATTTTAGATTAGATTATGATCAGTTCTATGAGAAAATTATATCGGAAAAGCTTTCCAAAGCTCCGTCAAGAATCTCAGAAATCAAGTTCTTTATTGCCTTTTCATTTCTAGGCACTCTGATTAGGGAAATCATTAAAGACATAGAAGATATAGATGGAGATTATAATGCAGGATATCAAACATTACCTATTGTTTTAGGAAAAAGAAGAGCTCGAGATGTCAGTATTTTCATGAGTATTCTATTCATAATTCTTTTAATCCTGAATACTGTATACTTTTATTCTATGGGTTATTTACTGGTAACCATTGCCATGTCTATGATTTGTGGACTAACCTTGTATATGCTATATGAGCTATGGACTGCAAAAACGAAAAAGCACTTTCATTTTTTAAGTAACTTGATGAAAATGATCCTATTTTTCGGGATTCTTTCCATGATTCTCTTTACTTTTGACTAGTCCTTATGTTAACACAGAAACTCAATAAATACAACGTAATACTAGCCTCTGGATCCCCAAGGCGACAGAATTTTTTCGATCAGTTGGACATTCCTTTTACCATTGACGTAAGAGAAGTTGATGAAGTCTATCCGAAACATTTGAAAGGTGCAGAAATCACCGATTATTTGGCCAATTTAAAATCGGAAGCTTTTCCTGATTTACAAGAAAATGATTTGTTGATTACCTCCGATACCATTGTTTGGTTTGAGGAAAAAGCCATGGGAAAACCCAAAGATACCAATGAAGCTTTTGAGATGCTGAAAGCCATGTCTGGAAAGAAGCACTACGTCTATACTTCCGTGAGTATCAAGAGTAAAAATTTCCAAAGAATCTTCCATGAAGAAACGGCTGTAGAATTCGATGATCTTTCCGATGAAGAGATCAAATATTACTTAGAAACTTACCAACCCTACGACAAAGCGGGCAGCTATGGAATTCAAGATTGGATTGGAATGATTGGCGTGACTAAATTAGAAGGAAGTTACTTCAACGTCATGGGATTACCTGTTCATAAGTTGTATAAAGAATTGCTTGCAATAGCGGTTTAACCTCCAATTAATAACTTATTTTTATCCACAATTAACAACAATACAATTGATGAAAAAATACACGTATACAGAAATGAAGGATACCCGTTCTGGATTTGGTGACGGATTGACTGAATTAGGGCAAACAAACCCAAATGTAGTAGCGCTTTGTGCTGATTTAACTGGTTCATTAAAAATGAATGCATTTCAGAAAAATCATCCAGATCGATTCTTTCAAGTAGGAA
>CAZTFN010000166.1:0-1146 GCA_964612905.1 uncultured Flavobacterium sp.
TGATTTAACTCAAGGAATTGAACAAGAAATTATTAACGATCGAACTTTGCAATTTGAACTGTACAGCGACACTCAAGCAGATCAAAATCGATCGATACAGTTAGAAGGTGTTAGTAATCTCAACAATATTTCTTTGTTTCAATTCAGGAAGCGAACCAATCTTGGAAAATCGATTGGCAATAGTATTGAGACGATGCACATCTTTCTGAATTTCCTCTACATATTTGTCATTCACATTTTCAGTCTTCAAAATGGCAATCCATCCTAACAAAGAAGAAAGTGGAGTCCCTATTTGATGCGCTGTCTCTTTGGCCATTCCCGTCCAGAGTTTGTTCTGCTCTGCAATTTTACTCGAATTGAAAAATAGGTAGATGACCGATAGAAAAAGGATTAAGATAAGAATGAGTGCTAAAGGGTAGTAGGTGAGTTTGTTTAAAAGGTCTGAATCGCTGTAGTAAATATATTCTTTGACACCTAAGTAGGTAATCTCAATAGGTTCATTTTGAGATTTCATCAATTTGAGCTGACGATCCAAATATTTTTTGTCCTGCGACTTGATGGAATCTAGATTGAAAAACTCTTTGATAGTCCCATCAGCATTGACCAAAATCAACGGAACATTTTTAGTGTTTTCAATCACTTTGAGGGGAAGCGCAGTGCTTTCATCCAATCCTCGCGTGTTTAACTCCTCAATGGCAACTGCGTAAGCTTTCATTTTTTCACGCTCTTCATTCTTGAATTTTTGAAAGAAAACATAGGTGTTCCACAAAATCAAAGAAACGATGGTGATGGAAATCAATAGTGCCAATCGCTTGATGAAAAGTGTGTTCTGGAAAAGTTGCATCGAACAAATATAATAGATTCGCTACTATAACTTCTTTTATAAATAGATAGTATCTTTACGCAACAAATTTTTTTGACATGGCAACCATCAATCCGAAGGAAATTCCAACCGGAAAATTACATGGATATTTACTAGGAGCTGTGGCTCCGAGACCCATTTGTTTTGCGAGTACAGTAGATAAAGAGGGGAATCCCAATTTGTCTCCGTATAGCTTTTTTAATGTGTTCGGATCCAATCCGCCGATTATGATTTTTTCACCAGCAAGAAGGGTGCGAGACAATACAACAAAGCATACACTTCAA
>CAZTFN010000166.1:1166-8941 GCA_964612905.1 uncultured Flavobacterium sp.
AAATATTGAAGCCACCAAAGAAGTGGTGGTAAATGTGGTGAATTACGAGATTGTTCAACAAATGTCTCTAAGCAGTACGGAGTATCCTGCAGGTGTGAATGAATTTGTAAAAGCAGGTTTCACGATGTTGCCATCGGAGGAAGTGAAGCCATTTCGAGTGGCAGAATCTCCCGTGCAATTTGAATGCAAAGTGCTAGATATTATTTATACGGGAAACGAAGGTGGAGCAGGAAATTTGATTATGTGTGAAGTGGTGAAAATTCACATCAATGATGATGTGTTGGATGCCAATGGGAGTATAGATCAACATAAGATTGATTTGGTGGCGAGAGCAGGAGGAAGTTATTATTCAAGAGCTAAGGAAGGCTTCTTTGAAATCCCAAAACCCATATCAACCTTAGGGATTGGAGTAGATCAAATCCCGGAAGACATTCGCAATAGTAGGGTTTTGACTGGAAATAATTTGGGAATGTTAGGAAACGTAGAGTCCTTGCCTTCTCCGAGTGATGTTGATAACTTTGCGAAAGATCACCCTGAATTATTAGGGCTTGAAGAGGCAAAAAAACATACATTTGCCCAAGAATATTTAGATAAAAACGATGTTGAAAGTGCTTGGAAAGTACTTTTATTAAAATAAGAAATTATGGAAGTTATTGGTAAGATTAAATTGATCGGAGAAACACAGACTTTTGGATCAAACGGATTCAGAAAGAGAGAATTGGTTGTGACTACAGATGAGCAATATCCTCAAATGTTGATGATTGAGTTCGTTCAAGACAAAACTGATTTATTAAACAGTTATGCTGTAGGTCAAGATGTAAAAGTATCCATCAACTTAAGAGGAAGAGAGTGGATCAACCCACAAGGAGAAGCAAAGTATTTTAATTCCATTCAAGGATGGAGAATTGAGAACTTGTCTCAAGCAGCTCCTCAAGAATTGCCTCCAGTGGATCAGTTTGAACCTGCTCCAGATTTGATGAACGAAGAACCAGACGATTTGCCGTTCTAGAAAAATAGATCATAAAGAAAACCCTGACAGAGACTGTCAGGGTTTTTTATTTTCAAAACTTTCGTTTTTACTTCGGATCTAATGCGTTGTCAATTCTAGCAATCGCATCTTGTAAGTGATATCTTGTCGTTGTATTTGGCGCTTTAGCCATGTTGTTCTTGATATCTCTTTTCAATCGGTTCAACTCACCTCTTACCATCGCTCTGATGTCAGACTGGTCAATTCTCACTGTACTCTGCTTGAAATAACCATCGTTCGCTCCTCGTTGATTTTTTTGATCGTTCAACAAGAAATCCAAACGATTGATGTGCGCTCTTTGAAGGTTTCTTCTATACGTATCAATATTTCCTCCACTGTATAGTTCACCCCAAACTCCTTGACGCAAGTCATAGAATAGTGTGGTTACTTTGTATGCTTTGTTTCCGTTCAAAGTTTCGTTCTCAATCATACGTGCCATTCTACCTGCATCTAAGACTCTGCTCAGTCCTCTAGACTGAATTCCACTAATTCGCTCCACGTGACCAGAGAAACCAGCTTTTCCAAAGACGTCTTTGTTAATCATCCACTTTGGAGTTTTGAATAACTGTTTGTTTAGGAATTTTACAGCATTCCTTTGGTGATCTTTGTCAACGTGTACATATACTTCTCCTTGTTGTCCCACAGCTTTGTAATACTCGTACACTCCACCAACATTGGCAGCAACGTGACCTACATATCTATTGAACTGACCTAAAACCTGACCATACATGGTGGTCATATCATCATAAGTTTCACCTTCAATGGTTGTCCAATTTTCAAGGTTGTCCATGATTCGCTTCAAGTTCTTGATACCATATTCACTTGCTTTGATGGCATTGTCACCAATATCTTCTGTTTGTGAACTAGGATCTACTGGACCTCCAGCACCTACTTGCTGGTGACCAAAACGATACATTGGGTTGTTGGCTCTGTCTAAGATCCACTGATTCAAAATTGGCTTTTCTTCTTTGGCCGTTTTGTCTAAAATTGGACGATACCCCCATTCAATTGAGTGCTTATCATAGGGCCCAATATTTGGCATCAAAGCAACACCTTTGTCTTCTGGCTGAGCTACATAATTGAAACGAGCATAGTCCATAATAGATGGAGCTGTTCCATACTTTTTAGTAAACGTTGCAGAGCGTAAAGAGTCTACTGGATACGCAGCACTGGATCCCATGTTATGAGGCAATCCAAGTGTGTGTCCAACTTCGTGAGCAGATACAAAACGGATCAATCTTCCCATCACTTCGTTTCTGAATTCAGTTGTCTGTGCATCTGGATTGATGGCTGCCGTTTGTACGAAGAACCAGTTGCGTAATAAGCTCATTACATTGTGGTACCAGTTGATGTCTGACTCTAAAATCTCTCCAGAACGAGGATCACTTACGTGTGGTCCGTTTGCGTTTGGAATTGGAGATGCTAAATAACGTACTACTGAATAACGCACGTCTTCTGGTGACCAATCTGGATCATCTTCTACAGATGGAGGGTCTTTAGCAATGATGGCATTTTTAAATCCAGCAGCCTCAAAAGCTACTTGCCAATCTTCAATTCCTTGCTTGATATACTTTTTCCAAACTTCTGGAGTAGCTCTATCTACATAGTATACAATTTGCTTCTTTGGTTCTACCAATTCTCCCCTTTTGAACTTCTCGATGTCTTCGTCTTTCACTTCCAATCTCCATCTGTCCAAATAAGTAACAGTTTTACTTTTTTGAGCTTCTAAGCCATAATCAACTTGACCTCTGGCAAACCATCCAACTCTTTCGTCAAAATAACGACGCTTCATTGGTACTTTTGGTAATAAAACCATAGAGTTGCTCATTTCTACAGAAATAGATCCTGCAGCTTGATTGGATGGAGGTCTGCTTGCGAAATATGTTTTTACATGACGCATTTCAACGTTTTGAGGATAGCTACTTACTCTTTCAATATAAGAGCGTGTTTTGTCCATTCTTGTCACTCTATATTGCGTTCTCCTCCACTGAGGAAAACCTAAAGGTTTAATATCAGAAGTCAGTAAAGAAGTAGCGTCAATCACCACACCTGTAGTGTCTTTGTTGAATGCTTTGATGGCAAAAGAGTGCAATACAGGTTCAAAGTTTGAGTTCACAACTGCTTCGTGAACAGGTAGTACAGAATCTGCAACTACGGTATGTGAGACAATTCTTAGCAATACTTTCTTGCCTTTTCTTTGCCATCTCAGTACTTGCGTGTTGGTTTTTCCACCACCGAATCCAATACCACTTGCCGTTTTAGCAATACGTGTTACCATCAACATTTCTCTTTCCATCAAAGAATCTGGAATTTCGAAAAGGTACTTTTGGTCTTTTGAGTGAACTTTGAACAAACCTTCATCGGTTTTCATGTCCTTGGTTACTACTTTTCCATAAGGCTGAATAGCTCCTTTTTTTGGTTTTGGTTTGGGCTTTGGTTTCGCAACCTGCTCTGTTTGTCCTTTCTTCTTCTTCTTCTTTTTCTTCTTGCGCTGTGCATCGGCATCAATCGCAAGTCCCAAGACGAACAAGACTACAAGTAATCTTGTGATTGTTTTACGTGTCATAATTGTTTATTTGTTTCAATCGTTAAGCATAGGCTTTTAGCGCCTAAGTTTTTATTAAAAATAAATCAGGAAGTACTTTTCACTTGAAAACAAGTTAGAAGCGTTCCCAATATGGATATTCATATATAGGTAGAATTTGTGAACTCACAGAGGAGTCAAAAATTCGTTCTCTTTTATTCGATGTTAAAATGAAAGGTTTCGAGTTGATAAATACTTCTCTTAGATAATCTTCGAAATCATTAAAACCTTCATAATTCTCTGCAACCGCCTGAACTTCTGTAAAAGTAGCATTGTTAAAAATATTGGTGACTTCACCTACAAAGATTCCTTCTGGAATTTTAGGGATGACTACACTCGTTCTTGATCCATCAAAAATGAAATTCAATGTAACCGATGGATCGTCAGACGAAGCGGCACCCGTTTGTTGTCTTCTGATGACGATCTTACCTACTTCATAGTTAGGCAGTCCTTGAAACATCACTTGATCTCCACTTAAGCTATGTGATATGGTGGAGCCTGGAATCGTGACATTCGTAGGAAGCGCACCCGTTCCTTCTACATAATAGTTTTGCCCTTTGATTGAATAGAAATAGCTATCAAAAATATCGGCATAAGCTATAGCACTATTTGTGGAGCTTGTGTTTTGAGACTCACTAAAAATGTTGTGTCCACTAAATGCTGCTCTCAATGTTTCATTTTCATACCCGTACATTCTTACGAGCTTAAATCCTGGTGCGTTGTTGAATGAATAATTATGAGTGCTGACATTGTTTGTAGTGAAATCACTATTTGAAAAACTCGTCATGTCTTGCAGGTCTTGAATAAATGCATATTGATAGTTACCTGCTGCATTGTTAGGTGTTGCAATTTGCACAAATGTATTGTTGGTTCCTAAACCTCCTTGACCATAATCCGTGGTCAAAGTTCCGTCAAAAGAATCACCAATAGTAACAATACTATACCCAGTTCCTGATGCCCATGGATTGCCGCCCAAAGATAAGTTTGAGGTGTCAACATTCACTGATGCAAAACTTTCTGTCAAAGGTCTTTCAGAAAAGCTAATCAAATTACCAAGTGTGTTTTTGGTGAGACCACTGTAGTTGTAAACGTTGTACAAAGAATCTTCAAATACTTCAAAAAAGGTCAACATGAATTCTGTATCATCGGTGGTGATTGCTGGACTACAGAAAGTAATATTTTCTGTCGTATTGCTATATTGTTGGCTATCTAGGAAATCTCCATTGGCATCTGATAAGACAATGATTAGTTTCTCAACATTGTCACGAACGAAATTACCTGGATATCGAAGTGAAATTACCTGTTTCCCGAATTGCACATCGTATTCTTCTTCAGAAACATTTCCAAGTACATCTTCTAAGACAAATCTTAGAGTACCATCTCCCGTAGCATAATTGTCAGGATTTAGGTTGAAAAATACTTGAGAGCTGTTGGAGGTTTGATATACTGAAGTACCATTGATAAATAATTCAACTCTGGAAATGTCAGAAACGATATCTTCCACAGTCGATTGTAAACCAATAGGTCCACATAGTGCCTGATTGGCCATGATGTTTAAATTGGTCAAGAACGGCCCGTTGTTATCAATCTTAAATTCGGCTTCTTTTGGAGTTGATGATCCACCAGCTAAAAGAACAACTACCCTCAAATCATATGAACCATCTTGAAACTCCATATCGTCAAAAGTATAGGTGTAAGGAGATGAAGTTGCAGTAGTTTTTAAATTCCCATCTACAAAAAATTGAACCGATGAAACATCCACAGGATCTGTGATGTTTACCGAAATCATGTTATTGGTAATTACATCTCCAGAAGTAAAACTAAACTGAATAAACTGAGGGTCCAGTGTCACTTCTTCTACCTCTTCTGGACTCTTAGAACAAGACATTACCATCATGATGAGGAGTAGCGGAATGCTAAACTTTAAAAGGTTCTTTTTCATTGAAATTGATTTTATCATAAATAGGGTTTCTTAAATGTTGAGCCAATAGGTGAATTTCAAATTGATGGATCTAAACCTAGGGCTAAAAACGTCCGTGGCATAATTGTCATTATACACCAAGAATAAATCTGATAATGGAGCTACGCGCCATTGCAATCTTGTGTTGATGCTGAAATTCTCTCGTTGTGTACTGTATTGTAAAAAGGTTGCCCAGAAAATACTCTTGGTAAAGGTAACGTCTAATCTTGGACCAATCAACCAGATGGAGGCATCGGGAAAAGGATCAGGTAAGTTGATCTTATCATATCTCATTTGGAATGAACCAGAAAAATACGGTTGCAAACGCAAGGTCATATTGGTTTCTAATGTAAATCGGGTCCCATTGAAAAACCCACCATAAGAGGGTTCTATTCTATAGGATAATTTCTTTCGTTGATCCGATCTGAAGGAAGCTCCAAAACTTGTGTAATAATAATTTTGGTTTGCTGGGAGCTCTACGGCTCCATCGGTTCCAGTAGGATCGAATGGATCATATAGTCGAGTAAATCTATTGAACATTTCAAGTTGCAACTCTGAATTGTCCTTGAAATTTGCTTGCCATCTTGAAATTACCGTGTAATCAGAACTTTCATAACCCAACTCAGGTCTCCAGATAAATATAGGAGTCACTGAAAAAGTATGACGTTGAATGGCTTTGTCTTGAGGCCAGAATTTCAACTCGACTCTTGGGTTGATCTTAAAGATGTCGGTTCGTCTCACAAAACCAAGATCCGATCGAAAATCGTCAGCCACATAAACTCCACTCAACCGAACTCCAAATCGACGTTTGTTATACTCAGTTCTGAATCCAGCGGAGAAGTCATTGCTACTCACGTTAGGTGAAAAAGATTTGTGGAAAAAGTATTTACCGCTCCATGAGTTGTCTTTGGAAGCCAATACATAATCGATTCCCACTAATCGATTGTACTTGTCCTCTTCAGCTAGAAAATCATAATCCTTGGTTGCTTGCTTATTGATGAAGAGTAAGCTAATATTCGATCTGCTGAACACTTTTTGTTGCAGGGAAATTACCGCATTATTTACCGTAGGAATTTCATTGGCAACATCCTCATCGGTTTGCATGTTCAAGAATCCTAGTCGCAAGTTGTCATTCAACTTTCCACTGAGTCGAGCACCTGCGATAATCCTATTTTGAATTGTGTTATCATCAATATCTCTTGCAATTCCAATTCGACGAGAGAAAAACGGATTGGCATCTCTGCTATCACCAAAGTCTCCAAAAAGGTCACTATTTTCTATGAAGAACTGCCTTCGTTCTGGTAGTCCAATTTCGAATCGAGTTAAGTTGGTGACTTGTTGATCGACTTCCACCTGAGAGAAGTCAGGATTGATGGTTAAGTCTAAATTTAGGCTGTTGGCAATGGTCATTTTTACATCACCCCCAAAAGAAAAATCACTGTTGGATTCTCCAGCTTCAAAATCTCGACCTGACAATCCATTTACATAAGGAATTAAAAATATTGGTGATTTCGATTTTCCAAGAGGCTTCTCAAAAATCATATCTCCCATGTAAGCCAAGTTGAAGATAAATTGGTTTTGAGGAATGTTAATCCATGTGTTTCGTTCGTTGTCTTGAGTGTCGAATTGATAACTGTTGAAACGCCATTTGGTTTCACCTTCACGGTATTTAAAAGAGAATAGAGGAATTCGCCATTCTAAAATGTAATGGTCGTCATGAATTTTAGATTCGCCATACCATTTGGCATCCCAAGCTCCAACAAAACCTCTTAAGTCGTTTCCACCACCTGAAAGTAAGATCTCTCTTCGCACTCCATACGGATTTGATCCAAAGATAAAGGCGTTGGTTCCATCGTTGAAGGTATCAAACATCAAGGTAATGTTGTCGCTTCCACCTGCGCGGAAATCTCGACGTAAAGAAGGAACGATGTAATCTTTCCCCTTTGCATTTACTTTGATCCCAACGTATAGGTTTTTGTCATCAAATAAAAAACGAATTTCAGTTTGATTGATGGCTTGAACAGTATCTGATGGAAAGTACTGAAAGAAATCTGTGGCAGGTTCGGCTTTTGACCAAGCATCTTCATCAAGAACTGCATCTAGTTTGATTTCTTCGGTGATATACTTAACAGTAACCGACTTTTTGGCGACTTGAGAATATCCTATAAAACAGAAAAATAGTAGGGGGAAAATTACATTTTTCA
>CAZTFN010000167.1:0-8925 GCA_964612905.1 uncultured Flavobacterium sp.
AATTTTGTCCTCAAAACCAAAAGCATATGGCGAGTATTAAGAATTTAAAAAAGGATATTAATTATGTTCTAGGAGACGTAATTGACGAGTGTTTATCAAAGTTAACGGACGATACAAAAGCATCGGAAGCAATTGTGGATGAGGCGATTACTGTTTTTGATGATTTGATGGCAAAAGTAAATGCCAAAGATGTTGAAAATAAAAAGGCACACTTCAAGGCAATTGGAGCGGAGCTAGAGTCGAAAGCTGGCGAATTGCTTGACAAAATCAACAAGTTATAATATTAACATATTTTATAGATTTCATTAACCATTCTCATTTTTGAGGATGGTTTTTTATTTTTATCTTTGAGAGGTATACGAAAACGTTTTCGATTTCGTTATAATATAAACTTAAATAAAGATCCCTATGGCGAGAGCAATGTATGAATACACTAAAACGATCTTGAAAAAAGTAAGTTTTAGTTCAGATTTGTTTTGCAAAGAATTAGAAAAATCATTAAAAAGACTACTACCTCACGAAATAGAAGAATTGGCCATTTGGCTTCGTGAGTACACACACAACAGACCAGAATTATATAGTTGCATGGCAATTATCAAACAATAAAAAAAGGTTCGCAATTTTGCGAACCTTTTTTATTTTAATCTTTATTAAACTTCTTCCTGCGTTCTCTTAATTTTTTAAAGAGATCTTTTTTAAACTCTCTTTCGGCTATTTTGAGATTTAATATTTTCTTGTAGGATAGAAATTCTTTTAATTTATTTACCAATTCCTCTTCATAAGTCAGGATTGTTTTTTGGGTGGCAAAGTCTCTTTTTATAATGTCCCAAGCTTTATTATTAGAAATGTTTTCTGGTCCACCTGCAGCTCTTAGCTGTTTTACAACGTCTTTACGTGTCTCCTTTTTGAATTGATCAATTTTTTCAGACATTTCATTGTAAATGGGCCAAAACTTTTGAGCCTCTCCAGCGGTAAGATTAAGTCTTTCCGTAATATAGGCAATCTTATATGTCCTTATTTTATCCTGATCCATCCGTTTCATTCTATTTTGTCCCATCAACGAGATAGAAAAGCAAAAAATGAATAGGAATGCTATGTATTTTATTTTCTTCATGACTAATTTATTTCATCGAATAACCCTGGAGATTCTTCAATAAGAATGTAGGTGTCGTTTTCGTCTAAATAGTTTTCAATGTTATTATTTTCTAGTGAATCCTCAAAAAAAGATTCATCCAATGTGGTTTCCTCGTCAAAAGCTTCCACAATGTATTCTGTGTCAATATCGCTGATATTTTCATCAATCCAAGCCGCAATTTCATCCGAGGAGGGTGCAGTCACTTCGTTAGGGGCTGAGAAATATACGGTTAGCATGATCGCAAATACAGCCGCGATGCTAGAGACTCTTAAGATTCTCGTTCGTAGTGGAATTACTTTCCCTTTCTTTGGAAGTTCTACTTTGGATAAAATGGAGTCGTCCAAACCATCAAAATACCCTTCAGGAACATCAAAGCCAGATTCATTGGGCAATGACTCCTCTCTTAACTTGGCAGAGAACTGATCTTCCACAGTATCAAAATACCCTTCAGGAATCTCAAATCCAGAGTCTTTGGGTAGACTTGAAAGCCAATCTTCATTATGTGTATTCTTGTTCTCCATTCTATACTATGACCAATGTTAGCTACAAAAGTTTAATTGGTTCTTGATTTAATATACTTCTCAATCTTTTTGACGGCATGGAAGTACGAAGCTTTCAGACCTCCGACAGAAGTGTCTAAAATCTTAGAGATTTCATCGTACTTCATATTGTCAAAATATTTCATATTAAAAACTAATTGTTGTTTTTCTGGCAAGGTCGCAATCGCTTTTTGCAAGATCAATTGAATTTCATCTCCAGTAAACCAATCATCAGAACTCAAACTGGCTACAAGATCTTGTTTGATCTCTGTGATGTCCGTATTGCGTTCTCTGGCCCTTTTATTGATGAAAGTAATCGATTCGTTGGTGGCGATACGATACATCCAAGAATACAACTTGCTGTCTTGCTTAAAGTTGTCAATTCCTTTAAAAACCTTGATAAACGTGTTTTGTAGCACATCATCAGCATCGTCATGCGAAATAACGATCTTACGAATATGCCAATACAGACGTTCCTTATATTGTTTGATCAATTCTCGGAATGCTTGCTCTTTGGTTTGAACATTTTGTAGCTGCTCAACTAAAGTGATTTCGTCTATCAATTAACTAGTTTTTCATTTAGACCTCATAAAGATAGAAAGGTTTAATTTAAGTCAGTTGTCAATGATCAATAATCAATTATCATTGATTTGTAAGATGTTAGGTATGTATTGTTTATATAGAAAAATAATGAAATCAAATTGAATAAAAAGATTTCAGCAAATCACGATGGGAATATATTACGGACGAACGTAAATATATTTATGATACTAAAATACCAATGCTCATCATCAAACAGATATTGAGCACTGATAATTGATAATTGTTCACTGAAAGGCTATCGTCTTACTCTAGATCTCGAGTAACCGAAAAGTCTGTTTTGAATGATGGTTTCTGAAACTCCTTCTGGCAGCATGTCTTGCCATCCGTCTTCACCCTCCATAATCATTTTCAATACAGTTCTTGAGAAGATGTCTAACACATCTGGATCGAAGTCTTTAATATCAACCAGCTTCCCATTGTTTTTGAAGAACTTGTACAGCTCTTTCATACGTGGGTGCACCTTCAAGTTTGTACTATTGATGTAATCTCCAGACTTATCGTCTTTGTATGGGTACATATACACTTTCAGGTCTCTGTAGAACAACTTACCAAAGGCTTCTAAGATTCCACCACTTAAATCACGATAGTATTTCTCATCAAAGATCTGAATCAAGTTGTAAACACCCATGGCAAGTGCCATACGAGCTTTGGTAAATTCACTAAAGTATTCCACCAGTTTGAAATACTCCTGGAAGTTGGTAATCATTACATTTTGACCAAGAGAACATAATAATTCCGCACGATCTAAGAAATCGCGCTCGTTGATTTCTCCTTCGGCTCTTAAATTACTCAGGGTGATTTCGAAAATGATTTGAGAATTTTTAGGGTCTACTTTGCTTTCGTCAAAGAACATCTGTTTGGCATTCTCAAACATGTCCATATTTACCTTGGTAACAGGTCTGAAACTTCCACGTAAGGCAAGGATATTCTTTTTGTATAAAACTTGTGCTGGTAATAAGTTGTTTCCATCAGGACCGAACATCACTGCATTGGTCATGCCATTCTTCACCAACTGCAAACTCATCAATCGGTTGTCAACATACATAAAACGCGGACCAGAGAAATTGATCATATCAATCTCTATTTGATCTTTATGCAAGTTGTCATAGAACGACTTTAATAACTCTTTTGGATTGTCATTCAAATAGAAAGCACCGTAAATTAGATTTACTCCTAATGTTCCTAATGTCTCCTGTTGAAGCTTTGCATCAATCTCTTTGAATCGAAGGTGCAAAACAATTTCATTGTAGTCTTCTAATGGGTCCAATTGAAAACGAATTCCAACCCAACCATGACCTTTAAATTTCTTGGAAAAATCAATGGTAGCTACGGTATTGGCATAACTGAAGAAGATTTTATTCGGATGCTTTGATCTGTTCAAACGATCCTCAATCAAGTTTACTTCATGACGTAACATGCGCTTTAAACGCTGTTCTGTTACATAGCGTCTGTCATCTTCAATTCCATAAATGGCATCAGAAAAATCTTTGTCGTAAGCACTCATTGCTTTTGCAATGGTTCCTGAAGCTCCTCCCGCACGGAAGAAGTTTCTTACGGTTTCTTGTCCAGCACCAATCTCGGCAAAAGTTCCGTAGATGTCTGAATTTAAATTGATACGAAGTGCTTTGGATTTTGTAGCTGGAACGCTACTGATTTTCTGGTCACCTTTAAGAGTTATAGCCATTTTAGTCGTTTGTCTTATATAAACAAAGGTAGTAAAATTGACCCCTACCAGTCAATATTTACCCCAGTTTATTCATGAGAAAATGAAGTAGATTTTCTCATGAATAATTACGAAAAATGCTATGTCATGAGTATTTTTGTCAGGGTTAACCCCGACAAAACTTTGTTTTCGTCGGTTTAAATAGACAAATTATTTTTTAGATAATACTTCAGGTTAACGTATTTTTGTATTCAATGAAAATCACATTTTTAGGTACTGGAACCTCACAAGGAATTCCAATGATCGCGAACAACGAACCTGTTTGTTTATCGGATGATCCGAAGGACAAGAGACTTCGTTCGTCAGTGATGATCGAGTGGGAAGATGCTAGATATATTATTGATTGTGGTCCTGATTTCAGACAACAAATGCTGCGTGAAAAGGTGCAATGGATTAATGGGGTTTTCTTTACTCATGAACACGCGGATCACACTGCAGGAATTGATGATTTACGACCCTTTACGTATCAAATGGGAGAAGTTCCAATCTATGCCAGCGAAAGAGTGATTGACAATTTGAAGCAACGATTTGCTTATATTTTTGCTACGGAGAATCGCTATGCGGGAGCACCAAAGCTGGGAGAAAACATTGTCACCAAAGAAACGCTTAAGCTTCAAGGAATAGACATTGTTCCTATTGAAGTGATGCATGGTAATCTACCTATCTATGCATATCGATTTGGAAATGTAGCTTACATTACAGATTTGAAAACCATCTCTGACCAAGAGAAAGAAAAGTTGAAAAACTTAGATGTTTTGATTGTGAATGCCTTGCGTATTCAAGAACACCCTACACACCTCAATTTGGAAGAAGCTATTGATTTTGTAAAAGAAATCAATCCAAGGAAAGCGTATTTTACCCATATCAGTCATCGTCTTGGCTTTCATGCTGAAGTAGAAAAAGACTTGCCCGAGAATGTATTCTTAAGCTACGACGGACTTCAGGTCGACTGCTAAAATAGAATCGAACTTAGAGCGGTAATCTGATTGATGTCATTTGGGTTTAGACTGTATTGATATAGTCCACCATCTCCAATGGCATGAACTTTATCTTGGTAAATAATCAAATCAAAAGCTGACCGATCTATGCTATTCGCCAAGGTCATATTAGTAGGATCGCTAACATCGAATATTTTGATAACGTCATCACAAACAAAGAGGTAATCTCCATACAAACCAATTCCTTTTGGTTGAATCAACCCTCGTGTACTGATGAGAATGGGACTGGTAATATCAGTGATGTCATAGACTTGCAATTCGTTTAAGCCATTCACACAAATATTTTGACTGAATAAGGTGACAAAAGCGTAATTATCGTTTGCAATAACAGGATCACACGCGGTGAAATGTTGTGCTTCGGAGACAAATTCAGGTTGTTCTGGGTTGGAAATACCATAAATATACATGGCAAATCGACTTCCAATGTAGAGGTATTCACCGCGACTGAATAGTGTTTCAATATCAAAGCCAATAAAAACGGTATTTACTTGAACAGGTTGTGCTGGATTCGTTAAAGAAAACACATTCAATGATTGCTGATCAACGGTATAAAGATAATTTCCAACCAAGCTAAAGGTTGCTAAAGAACCGCCTACGCCATCGGCTACAGGCACTTCTGCGAGCGCTGAACTGTCATTATTACTTTGGCAAGATACAATCGCAAGTGTAATTGCCAATATGTAGATATACTTTTTCATTTCAATTTATTTTAATCTCCAACCTAAAACTATTTTACTCGTATCATATGCAACAGAAATACCATCTGGTGGAAACGAAAGCGGTGGAAAAACATTCTCAATGCGTTCCGTGACCGTAATGTTCTGATAGTTGGTGTCAAATGAAATTGCAATCAAATCAGTTGCCTGATTGATGTACATCATATTGTTGCGAATCGCAACATCGGTAGAACCTGCAACTTGCAAGTATTTAACCAATTGTGGATTCGTTGGGTTCTCATTGTTGTAAATATGAAACCCATCGTATTTGTCGTTTACCAAGATGTAGTCTGCTGCGAGATAGATTTTCCCGCTTTCATTCATGGCTTGTGGATCCTTTAATTCGATGGAAGCTTCCATTTCTTCTCGAGTCATTAAAATGGGCTCGTAGGCACTCTCTATATTGTCAATAGGTGGATCGCCACCACCATCACCCCATAAATCAAAACAGGATGTGAAAGAGATGGATATAAGAATTGCTAAAAATAGCTGCGCGTATTTTTTCATATTCATAGTAATTTAAAAGACAAGTAAATATAAAAAAATACACCCAACTGTCTGTTAGTTGAGTGTTAAGCTTATACCAAAGTAATTGGGAAGATTCTTTATGGAATCAAAAGGTATTTGATTACAGACGTATTACCTTGGAAAATGTATTATCTGAATATACTTCTACAGCAATCTGATGCTTTCTAAGAAGCTTCATTACTTCCAATCGTTTACCAGCTATTTTTGTGCTCTTGTCGGCATTCGCAAACTTTACTATACCTTTCTTTTTTTTGATCTCAATCAGTGCTTTTTCTAGTTTTTTGATGCTAATTTTCTTGCCATCAACAAAAACTTTTCCATTGGCATTGATATACAATTGTATGGATTCCTTTTGTTGCGCAATTTCTATAGATTGAAGAGAAGTTTCAGTTGCAGCAAAAGAGTTTAGAGAAAATATAGATAGTGTTAGAACGAAAAGAATGCGTTTCATAATCTTTAGTTTAATCGTATTAAGAATAACCCAAAAATAATGAAATTATTACAATCGCTCTAGAATCCAATCACGAAAACTGTAGAAGTTCTGAGGGGCTACCCCATGTCCAACAGGGTATTCCGAGTACACACACGATAGATTCAATGATTTTAAATAGACCGGTGCTTTTCTCGCCCAATCGACAGGGATTACTTGGTCAACCACTCCATGAGAGATGTAATAATCTGTTGTAAGCTCTTGGTTTTTGGATGCTGGCAATAAATCGTGAATCAGATACCCGCTCAAAGCAACCACATGGTTCACCTGATTCGGATAATTCAGACTAAAGGCATAACTCAATATGGCTCCTTGACTAAAGCCCAGTAGAAAAACTTTGCGAGGAGTATATTCTGTTTTCAATTCTCCAATCAAACCTTCGATTTTAGTCAGGGATTCTCTGGCTTGATCCAAGTCTGAAAATTTATTCTCATCCGCATCAAAATTGATGGCATACCATGCGTATCCGCCAAAACCGATGCTGTGTGGAGCTCTTACACTGATAATTCTTAATTCGTCTGGAAGTTCTTCTGCGAATGAAAATAAATCCTGTTCATGACTTCCATATCCGTGTAATAAAACCAGTAATGGGGCATTTTCTTGAGCTACTTTAGGCTCACGCTGAATGTAATATAATGGTTCTGACATTAGGCTAGGACCAATTTTTGGTTTGAGAAAATTCCGTAAACTTTTCCGTTCAACTCTTTGTTTAGGAAAGCTGAATTTTTGGAAGTGGATAAAATGTGGTCCTTGGTAAACGTGTAGGAACCTTCTGGATTAAATAGTGTTAAGTTGGCTGCTTCCCCTTCTTTGATGGAGATAGCCTCCAATCCAAAGATTTCTCTTGGTTTTTCACAAATTGCTTTGATGAAAGTTTCTAAATCGAGGATTGAATTCCCCACTCCAAACAAACTCTCAAGTCCTGTCGTTCCGTATTTGGCCAAACTGAACTCCAATTTTTTATTTTCAATATCAATGGGGTTGTGATCTGAAGTCAAAATATCAATCACTCCGTCTTTTAATCCTTGAATCAATGCTTTTCTGTCTTCCTCTGTTCGTAGAGGAGGCGTAACCTTCACATTACTATCGAAACCATGTAATTCATCGTCAGTCAAGAAAAGATGATGCGCAGCAACACTACAAGTAATATTCAATCCTTTTTCTTTGGCAGCTTTGATCAATTCAACTGATTTTGCCGTTGAAATGGTTGGGATGTGTAATTTTCCACCCGTATATTCCAGTAAGAAGATATCTCTTGCAATCTGAATCTCTTCTGCCAATTTTGGCGCTCCTTTTAATCCTAAGATCGTACTGTTGATGCCTTCATTGACGGTTCCTCCACCCGTAATCGATTTATTTTTTGGAAAACTCATCACTAAGCCGTCAAAGTTTTGGGCATAGAGCAGCGCTATTTTCATCAAATTATCGTTTTCTATAGGTCTGCCATAATCACCAAAAGCGATCGCTCCAGATTGTTTCATATCGAACAACTCAGCCATTTCAATTCCTTTGGCTTCTTGTGTCAAAGCTCCAATAGGAAACAGGTCTGTCGCACTGTTGTTGGCTTTATTAATAAGAAACTCGACATCCGCTTTTGAATCGGTGTAGGGATGTGTATAAGGATTCACGGCTACTGCAGTAAACCCGCTTTTTGCCGCTACGTGCAATCCGTTTGACACAGTTTCACGTTCTTCATAGCCTGGCTCACCGAAGCAGACACTTGTATCAAACCACCCGCAAGAAACGTGGAGGTTTTCTAAATTAATAACTTCAAAATCCTTCTCTGCCTCAATGTTTTGAGCGATTTTGGAAATTTGTCCGTTAACAATAAGAATGTCTGTTTGTTGTTGATGATGTGGGCTGGAAGCGTCTATAATCGTAGCCGATTTTAAGAGCGTGGTCATGTTCTGAAGAATTTTAGAATTAAAATTTCCAGCAACAAAGATACGATTGCAATTGCCAAAAACAACTTCCACAGCCAACGAACTTCATTTTTTTCATTGATATCAGTGAAAAGGGCTTCAATAGAATCGTACATTTTTATGTTGTCGTTGCCTTCTTCAATTTGACTCAAATTATAAAATTGAAGCAGACTTTCCTCTTTTTGAAGGTTGTAGGCAATGGTTTCAAGCGTGTCGCTCTTTAAAGAAACCTTGTAAAACCCAGGGCCTTTTGCTGCACCGTCAGTGGTCA
>CAZTFN010000168.1:0-8907 GCA_964612905.1 uncultured Flavobacterium sp.
CAAGCATCTACCAAAGGAAAGCCAGTATTCCCTTCTTGCCAAGCTTCTTGGTATTTCTTAGAAATGGATTTTTTCAGTTTGTGATAGCCTTTATTGACACTGGATTCTTCCATGGTGTGTTCCATTTCAAACTTTTGGATAAAATGGGCTTGCCATCTCAACCTTGATAGAAAAGCTCCAATATGTCTACGGTTGTCTTTGGTCTTAACTCCATGAGCCAATTGAAAAACCTCTCGTACCGAAAGATTTCCCCAAGCTAAATAAGGAGACAATCTGCTACAACTTTTTCTTGAAGGTTCGGGTTTGGAGATGTGAAACATATAGTCTTTGTGTCGCTGCTTAAAAAAGCTATTAGCATATTTCCAAGCCATGCTTCGACCTCCTTTTTGAAAGCGTGTGTTGTTTGGAGTTTCCAAAGAAATTGGGTGTGAGATTTGCTCGATTTTTTTCAAATCATCCCAAGTTAGAAGTTGATCTGGATTAGGATCGAAATTCTCTTGAGGTTGCATCATATATTGGTCCCAATCTTCAAACCATGTATCTCGATTCTGTAGTCCTCTTTGAACCCCATTATTAATATTTTCAATCCAAGCAATATTGTTGTTTCTGCAGTAGCGTTTAAAGTCTCGGTCTCTATTGTAGGTCACGAGAATTCCTGTTTCCATATGAGAAAATACCTTATCAATCTTGTAGAAATTCTGAATCTGATTGAAAATCCCAATCACATCAGATTGAACCGAGAGAATTTTAGAGTTGTGTTTGTTTAATTCGGAGTTGATATCTACAATAGATTCCTTGATGAAGTTCCAATGTCTAACATCGTAGTGTGGATCCTCCATTAATAAATTCTCAAAAGCGAACAGTATCAAGAATCTTTTCTCTTCTTTGATCGCGTTAGATATAGCTTCGTTATCCTGAAGCCTTAAATCTCTTTTTAACCAAACTACATTAATCTTTTCTCTATCGTTCATCATCTACACGCATTAAAAATTGTTCAGCATTTTGAAAATGCTGTTCTTTCTTTTCAACCGACATTTTATCAAAAGTACGAATCAGCATACCGAGTCTTGGGTTGCTTAAGAAGAAATCTCGGTGTTCATTCATAAATGTCCAAAACAGACCGTCCCAAGTTTCTTGCCATTTTCCCTTTTTGTAGTTACTCATCTTCATGATGTAATTGCTACTGCTGATATAGGGTTTGGTAGACATCAATCCACCATCAGCAAAGAGACTCATCCCATATACATTGGGAACCATCACCCAATCATAAGCATCAATAAATAATTCCATAAACCATTGATACACTTCGTCTGGATCAAACTCGCATAAGACCATAAAGTTTCCGAGAATCATGAGACGTTCAATGTGATGAGCGTAACCAGTTTTCAATACTTTTTTAATTGTATCGTCAATAGGTTCAATTCCTGTGGCTCCATTATAAAAAGAAGATGGAATCTTACGATGAAAGTTCCAAAAATTCTTGGTACGTTCTTCCGTTCCTTTGGCTTCGTAAACACCACGAATAAATTCTCTCCAGCCTAAAATCTGTCGGACAAATCCTTCTGTCGAATTTAAAGGAATATTGTTAGCTTTTGCATATTCAATGGCTTGATTAATTACGTATTCGGGAGCTAGCAAGCCAACATTAATCAACGGAGACAGTAGACTATGATTTAAAAAGTGCTCTTCTTTGACAATGGCATCTTCATAGACTCCAAATTCATGAAACCGAAACTCAAAGAATTGTTGCAACCAGTCTTCAGCTGTTTGATGGTCAATCGGATAGATGATAAAATCATTCAAATCACCATAATGGGTTGAGAAATGTTGATTCACATATGCTGTTGCTTCTTTATGGTATTTCGATGTAATTGGAAACCTAATATTTGGAGGGATCTTTCCTTTGGGATACTTTTTTCGGTTGTCGGCATCATACGTCCACTTTCCACCTTCAGGCTTTCCATTGTCTATCAAAACACCTCGATCAGTACGTTGATTCTTGTAAAAAGAAGTCTGAAAGAATTTCTTTTTTGTGGGTTTGAAGAACGAACCTAACTCCTCTTTGGTGTTCATGAACAGAGAATTGTCATACCATATGACTTCAAGTTCTTTTGCAGCAGATCGAATACGTTTTTCTAGCCAGTTATCCGTTGGATCTGGTATGTGAACTTTATCAATTCCCTGATCAATAAGGAAGGGAATTAGATTTCGGATGTCAGAATTTTTATCAATAGCTTCCACATAATGAACTGTTTTCCCTTGACTTATCAGATAATCTTCATATGCTTTCATGGAGGCCCGATGGAAAGCAATCTTTTGTTTGTGAAACTTATATTGTTTGAAAAATAGGAACTCTTCCACGAGATATATGACATTCGTGTGTTCCAAAACTTCTGAAGTTTTGAAGAGTTGATGTGGAAATAGGATTCCAATTGAATTGTTTAAGACTTTATTCATCCGAACTTACTGCTTAAAATAAAGTTTCTTGCAGCCAGAGTTTTCTGAATCGCCCATGACCATCATATCGCTCCGCCTGCAATTGTGTATTGAATTTTCTATCTCTCGGATCGTTTCCAACTCCAGAAACGTACATCCAATTTCCATAGTTACTATGCACATCGTAATCAATGAGTTGTTCTTCAAAATATGCTGCGCCAATTCGCCAATCCAAAAGGAGCTCTTTTGCAAAATAGGAGGCTACATTTTGTCGCCCTCTGTTGCTCATCCAACCTGTATATTTTAATTCTAACATATTGGCATTTACAAAATCGTCTTGGGTTTCTCCATGAATCCATTGATTGATTTTTTGTTCGTCTTGTGACCATTCATAGTCTTTGTGCAGAATGCCTCCGATTTTAAAAATGTCATCTTGATATTTGATCGAAATATATTTAAAGTAATCTCTCCAGATCAATTCGAAGATTAACCAATAGGTAGATTGATTCTTGTAGTGTTCCTTTTCGAACTTTTTCACTTGCCAATAAATCGTTCTTGCTGAAATGGAGCCGTTGGCGAGCCATGGTGAAAACTTGGAACTATAGTCTTTTCCTACCAATCCATTTCGAGTCTTCTTATAAAATCCAAGTTTCTTAGTTGTAAAGAAATAGTCTTCCAATCGATCTAAAGCAGCTTGCTCTCCTCCTTCAAAAGGAAAGGCTGTTCTTGAATCTGATTCTATCGATTCAAAACCTAAATCGATTAGGGAAGGAAGATGATTTTCTTCTTTGACTAGATTGCAACTATCGAAAGTAGGAATAGTCTCTGCTTCTAATCTGATATCTACATATTTTTCTAATTTCTTTCTGAAAGCTGTGAATACATTGGGTATTTTTTGTGGATCTGAAAGAATATCCTCTGGTTGATATAAGAATTGATTGTAAATCTCTTTAATAGAAATCTCAGGAATACGGGCTTGCACTTGTTTAACTTCGGCTATTTCTTCCGACGTCCATTCCTGTTGTTTGTATATCTTCTGAATAGTAAACTTCGTGCAGGTTTCTGGAATTTTTTTCTCAGGTCGTTCAAAATAGACTAATAAAGAGATGTTCTTTTGTGCTAAACTTTCTTTGAGATCGGAAAGTGTTTCCAGTAAAAACTTGGCTCTATGCACCCCTAGTTTTCGAAAACCAAAGTTCGTTGTTTTTATTAAGGACGGCGATAAGCAATAAATTCCAATGAGTCGATCATTTTCTTGGGCTGCCTTTGCTAAAACTTCGTTATCTCTGATTCTAAGGTCATTTCCAAACCAAATTAAGCCTGTTTGTTTTTGTTTCTCCTGCATCGTTCGCTACAATATTTTACATCTTCCCAATTCTTCTCCCATTTCTTTCTCCAACTAAAGGGTCGTTCACAGACCCTACATATTTTTTCAGGTAAATGTTGCTTTTTCATTCCTTCACAGCTACCAATCGATTGATCATCCCATTGAATACAAACCAGTGGAATGGAGTGACCAAATACCAATACATTCTCCCAGCAATTCCTTTGGGTCTGAACGTAGCGGTTTGGTATAGTTTGTTATTCTCAATTTTGAATTCTAGCCAAGCTTCCCCTGGTAGTTTCATTTCTGCATAGAGCAACAGCTTTTTTCTTCGTCGATCAGCATAAATCACACGCCAAAAATCAAGTGCATCACCAGCATTCAATCGATGTGGATTGGTTCTACCTCTTCTTAATCCTGTTCCTCCAGCCAATTGATCCATAAAACCTCTGATCTTCCACAAAAAGGTTCCATAATACCAACCTCTATCACCTCCAATACACCAAATTTTATTCAATGTAGATTGGGTGTCAATGATTTCTCTTTCTTTGAAGTCTTTAAAACAACCAAACTTTGGAACATTGATAAAACGGTAGATATAGTCTTTTAACCGTCCACTGCTGACATAAGAATCTTTCCAGCTTGAAAGGATGCTGTTTTGTTCAATCTTGATAAAAGCCAGTTCTACGGCTCTTTGATAATTCATGGGTTCTACATCTAGCAGTTGGTTGATATTTGATGTCTTTCCAATGATTTCAATTCCCATGCTATTAACCAAAGATGAAGCGAGTGTATATGAAGTGGAAGTCACCAAATGCAACCAATACGAAGAAAGTTTTGGTGTCATTACTGGAACAGTTATAATGGTCCTTTTCAAACCTCTCACTTTGGCAAACTGTAACAACATTTCTTTGTAGGTGAGAATTTCGGGGCCATAGATGTCGTATGATTGATCGAAGGTTTCTTCATTTCCAGCAGCCCTTGATAAAAACTTCAATACATCCCGAATCCCGATCGGTTGTGTTCTCGTATGCAACCATTTGGGAGCAACCATTACGGGGAGTTTTTCCACTAAATCTCGAATGATCTCGAAAGAAGCACTTCCAGAGCCTACAATAATCCCCGACTTGAATGTAGTCAATTGATACTTGTCTGAACTGAGAGTTGATTCTACATTCTTCCTAGACAAAAGATGTTTGGAAAGTTTCGTGTCATTGGTAATTCCGCTTAAGTAGATTACTTGTTTGACCTCGGTTATTTCTAATGCTCGTTTAAAGTTAAAAGCACATCGTTCTTCCAAAATATGAAACTCTTTGGCAGAGCTAGACATAGAATGAATTAAGTAATAAGCAACGTCAATGTTCTTTGGAATCGTATTGAGTGAATCTGCCTTTAGGAAGTCGGCTTCAATGAATTCAATGTTCTTTTCTTGGGGATATTTTTGCTCAACTCTTGCGATGTCTCTCACAGCACAAACCAAGGTATGACCTTCGTTTAATAAAATAGGAATCAAACGTTTACCAATATATCCGGTTGCACCTGTGATCAATATTCGCATACTAAGTCATTTGGGTAGTCTGTTTAGGTCTTTGATATTCAAATCGAGTATTTTCCTTGGCAATTGCGTAAGCATCTAGGCCATTGATGGCCGCAACTTTGCCTTTGGCTAAATTGACAAAACCATCCTTTTCAATAATGTCGTCTTGAATGTACAATTCTTCAATTTCTGCAATGATGTGCAAGACCTCATTTGTTTTGATAAAGTATTCTTCCTTGAATCGCATTTTCATTTGTACTGGACTTCCTTTGACAAAAGGAGCAACACATCCTTCTTTGTATTCGACTTCCAGATCTGTCATATCGAATTCGGAGATTTCCTCTGGGTATTTGGCCGAAGTATGATGGGCATCTTCAATAATGTCTTCAAAAATATGGTTGATAGTAAACACTTTAGCTTCTTTGATATTCTTGTAGGTATTTCTCGGAACCGTTGTTGGACGTAAAATAAATCCAAGGGTAGGAGGGTTGGAGCCCAAATGTGTTACTGAGCTAAACACGGCAACATTGGTCATTCCATCTTTGGATATAGAGCCTAATAAGTTTGCCGATTTATATCCAGAACATGAATTGATTAAATTAATTCTGAAAATATGATTGAGTCCATCAATATCTTTTCTTGAAAAATGCATTAAAGATTGTTAAAGTTGTTAATCTTAATATTATTCGCCTTTAGGTCAAACATCAAATTGTACAATCCAAAGAAGGTTCTGTTGATGTAGATAAAGTGCTTTGATCCTCGATTTCCGTTCATATTCCTCAATTCGGTGCTCTTCGCATAGCGCTCGCTTAATTCAGCAATTTGAGCGAAGAAATCGCCATTGCCAAAATCAAAAACTTCTTTGTTAAAAGGCTGAGCAAAAATGCTTAGCAGTTCATGAAACATTTCTGTGAAAAACTCCACCTCTTCGGGGGTGTCATCAGGTCTTAGTATTTCTAACTCGTACAATTTCTTGCTGAAGAACTCAGGGTTTTGAAGATTTTTTTCATTCGCTAATTCAAAATAGGGAACGTAGAAATCTTCAGGAACTATTTTCATGCAACCAAAGTCCAAAGCAATTAACTCTCCTTCTTTTGAAACTAAGAAGTTCCCAGGATGTGGATCGGCATGAACTTTCTTTAGTCGATGCATTTGGAACATGTAGAAGTCCCACAATGCTTGACCCAATTTCTGAGACAGCTCGGCGTCTTCATTATGAGCTGTGAATTCAGAAAGGTGTTCTCCTTTCATGTAATCCATGGTGATGATTCGCTCTGAAGAATATTCAGGATAGTATTCTGGAAATCTTAAATTAGGAATGTGAGCACAAGCTTTTGCAATTTCTTTGCTTTGCTGTACTTCCAATACATAATCCGTTTCTTCCATCAACTTATTTTCAACCTCTTTGAAGTATTTATCCGAATCTTTTCCTCGAATGTTGAACATTTTCATAGCGATGGGTTTTACCATGGCCAAATCAGAGGCAATGCTATTGGAAACTCCGGGATACTGAATTTTTATCGCCAACTTTTTACCATCTTTTTCAGCTAAATGAACCTGACCAATACTTGCGGCATTTACAGAAACCGAATTGAATGAATCAAAAATTTCATTCGGGTGTTTTCCGAAATACTTTTTAAAGGTCTTGATGACCAAAGCTGGAGACAGAGGAGGAACCGAGAACTGAGCCAATGAGAATTTCTCAACATAAGCTTGGGGTAGTATATTTTTCTCCATACTCAACATCTGCGCCACCTTTAATGCACTACCCTTAAGCTTTTTCAATCCATCATAAATATCATCAGCATTGTTCTGATTGAGTCGTTCCTTCGCCTCCTCTTCAGAATTCACTAATTTGTCTCCATAGTACTTAATGTAGTTGACACCAATTTTTGCACCAGTTTGAACCAACTTTGTGGCTCGTTGTATCTTAGATGTAGGTATTTTGTCTATACTCTTCATCAATTTAATTCTTTTGAAATTTTTCTTTTAAAACGAATTTTCCAAAGTCAATAAGACTTTTGATCGCTGTGGTATCCATCAAATCGAAACTCGCTTTTATCGACTTTTCTATGAAAATATCCGTCTTTTCAAAGTCAGGGGAGGAATCATCCAACCAGAACTTTAAAGTAATCAACAACTGTATCCAAGCCGATTCTTGGATTCCTTTTTGTTGAATTTTCTCCAACCTAGGTTCTTTGAGGTCGATGGTTTCAAATTCCAAACCTGCTATATAATTTTTGAACGATTTTCTCAGCTCACGAAGCGTTTTGAACGACTTGAGTTTGTGTTTTTTACAACCCAAAGCAAATTCAACATAGCTTCTATTCATATTCAAGTTTTCGAAGAAGGTATAATAGAAGGTGAGAACTTTGTTTTTAGTGTCGAAACTTACATAATCTTCACTCTGTTCTAAAACTGCATATGTATTGTCAAAAAAAACTCTGAATATTGTAGACTTCACTTCCTTGAAGGAGCTAAAGTGCTCGTAAAAAAGCGATTCGTCAAAGTTGTTGTTCTTAGCAAAATCAGTTACAGATTTAGGGTATTTTTTGTGTTCTTCAACATATTCCATAAACCATGAAATAATGTCCATTGATGTAACTTTTTTCTTTTTTGCCATGAGAATCGAATTCCATAGTAAAGATACTAAATGTTTAATAAATAATTAAAAACGTTAAACAAAACTTTGTTAAAGTTTTTAGCTACTTTAAAATATAGAATGGTTATGAAAAGAAAGTCAGGAATGAAAATTCCTGACTTTTGTGATTTGGTAGGGCCATAAATTGTTTACTCTGATGGTCTCTTCATGGCTTTTGTGCGAGTAAAGTTTTGTAAGGGGTGACTTGTATTTAGAATCATTGATTTTTAAGCGAATATTCTAAATGCTAGAACTCATTATCATAATATAAAGGAATTAATCTGGCTTACCCGTTCCATCCCCAGCACCCTTGCCTGTTCCGTCTCCCGCGCCTTTACTCGCCTCATCTTTAGCTTTTTTTTCGAGGTGACTTACCCATAGAGGTTCGTAAAGATCTGCTTGTTTGCTCGTATTTAATTGAGCATCCGTTTCTAATAATTCTTGAGTTTCATCTAAATATTCAGCAGTACACGCATTGAATAGGAAAAAACTAGATACAAAAACTATGATTAATAGTGAATGTTTTTTCATAATACTTGATTTAAATTGGTTAGTGAATAGAGTTTCTAGGAACTCCCTAATTGTGATTCGAGTTTTTGAAGGAAAATCACATTATTTTGGCAATAAAAAATCGTTCAATTTATTTAACATGAAAATTGTTGATTTATAGGAGTTATTTCCATGATTGGCATTTTGAGTGATGTCAAAATGAAGGTCAACTTGATTAACTTCAGAATCTTTAGAAAGCTGATTCATTAATAAATTCCGAATCGTTTCAAAGCCCTTTTTCATTTTATCATTTTCTTTGTCTCCCAAGCTCATGTAAATGAACTTGTTTTGTAGGCTGTTTTTATAAAGAAAATCGTTCAACTTTTTTGCAATCAAAGTGTTTTCTCTCCAAAATGCTGGACTGTAACAGATGTACCCATCGAATAAATCTGTTACAGTCCAGCATTTTGGAGAGAAAAC
>CAZTFN010000169.1:0-8905 GCA_964612905.1 uncultured Flavobacterium sp.
GGCTAATATACAATCCAGAAAATTAAAAAGTGTCATTTGACTTTAACAACTATGAACAATAACGTTTTCGTGCTACTTCGTTATTGAATATTTTGCTGATTTGTTCGTGGAAGTCTATATTTGTCGTCCTAATTCTCGGGATGTAGCTTAGTCCGGTTAAAGTGCTGGTCTGGGGGACCAGAGATCGGAGGTTCGAATCCTCTCATCCCGACAAATGAAAACCACCAATAGGTGGTTTTTTTGTTTACGAAGCAAATGACCCAAGCTCGCTTGAGGGAATGAGAGAAGTAAACAAAAGCAAACCTTTAAAGAAGGTTTTTATTTGTCTAAACCCCATCAAGGATCACGAGCAAAGCGAGTAATCCTTACCAAAGTGCGCTTCCAAATCGAAATGAAAACAAAAAAGAAAACTCCACAGAGTTAGCTTTTCTTGAATCCACACCTTCCAAGAATCACGAGCAAAGCGAGTAATCCTACTCGCCCTTCTTCATCAACCCCTTAATCAAAAACAGCACAATAAAAATTGCTACCACAATAGATCCTAGTAAAACACTAAAGGATCGAATCAAGGTTCCTGTGTCAGCGAGAAAACCAAGAATGGCTGGACCTAATAAAAAGGCCAAGAAACCAGAACCCGAAACAATGGAAATTCCTTCTACAGAAGAAACGTTTTTTACATTTCCCGCAGCTCTGAACAATTCAGGAATAATTACAGAAAATCCAAGACCTGCAAATCCGAAACCAGCAACGTTCAAGTAGAAGTTTGGAATCAGCACGCAGACATAGCCTATCGCACTAATCGCACTTCCGTACAACACCACTTTTCTAGAACCGTACTTTTCGCTCAATCCATCTCCGAAGAATCGACCAATGGTCATGGTAATTGAGAATAGAATAAACCCAAGACTAGAAAGCCCGTCATCCATCACATTTCTAATGTCTTGAAGGAAGAGCTTGCTCCAATGTGCAATGGCACCTTCATTTCCCATAATGATAAAAGCTAAAAGCGCTAGAATCAACAGAGGTTTGACCACACTCCATTTTAATTTGACCGCTTCTCGTTCAACCGCAGAGTTTTGGATTTTCCAGTAACTTTTGAATAGAAAGAGATTGGTAATCAAAATGATGGTCGTTGCAATTGCAATGTGGTAAATAGGTAGATCAAAAAAGTCGAAGACTAAAAAACCGATTCCTCCACTAATGACGCCTCCCAAGCTAAAGAAACCATGCGAAACCGACATGAAAAATACCTTGTCTCTTTTCTCTACTTCAGACACCAAGGCATTCATGGCTATATCGGTGATACCAATACCCAACCCCATAATGTATCCGGTGATGCACAATAACACATAAGAGCTCGAAAGTATTGGAAACAGCAAGGTAATCGATAAGAAGCAAATGCTCAAGAATGTTGTTTTCCCCAACCCCAATGCGGATGTGATCTTTGGTGCTAAGGGAATCATGGTCAATGTACCCAGAGCAATAAAGAACAAGGCGACTCCCACTTCACCATTGTCTAGATTGAGGTGACGCTTTACATATGGAATGTACAACACCCAAGTTCCTTCTACAATATTCAAGCAAGCAAATACCCATGCAATGGAAAAGTACAGTTTGTTTTGAAAAATAAGTCGCAATGATTTCATTGTTCAATTTGACCAATAAGATGATTCCTGCAAATTAACTACATTTTGCATTAACCTTGTACGACTCTACCAATCCTTTACATTTATAATTTGTGGTTCGTATCAAAAAATTCTGTCAATTCGAGTGTTCTGACTGTAAACGTCAGAATGTATCGAGAATAAGAATTTTTGGAGATCAAAATGTTCTCGATACGATTTTCCATACCTCAAAATCACTCGAACTGACATACAAGAGTATATTTGAATTCTTAAAAGTATCGTTAGATTTGTTGTAAAATTGACATATGTATTCAGATCAACAGAGAAATCCATTTTTAATCTTTGTCTTTACCATTATCGGTAGTACCATCCGATATATTTTCTTTTACATCATCTATCAAATCAAAGGCGAAAAGCCGAAAGGTTTCTATGATTTTTCTAACGGATCGAACCAAGTTATATACAATCTACTCCTTATACTATTACTGATTTTCGGGTCAGTTTTTCTCTTTGCTTATTACTCTTTAAAAGATCACGGAGTTCATTAAAAATTTCTTTAATTTTTAATAGGAGATATTCTCAAAAAAAATATATTTGCCCTCGCAAAAGCCGATATAGCTCAGCTGGCTAGAGCAGCTGATTTGTAATCAGCAGGTCGTGGGTTCGAGTCCCTCTATCGGCTCTTCATTTGAAACTCTTACTTATTTATTAAGTGAGAGTTTTTTTATTGAAAAGAACCTATTTTTCATCTTGAATTGGAAACTGAGCGGAGTCGAAGTTTTATTTCAATCCCGATCATAATTTTGTTAATTTTGTACACTGAAACAAATCAATTCAATCATACTTCATATGCTCATCATTGGAATTGCTGGAGGAACAGGAAGCGGTAAAACTACGGTTGTCAATCAAATCATGAACGAACTTCCTGCCGATGAAGTTTGTGTTATTTCCCAAGACTCGTACTACAAAGCCACCGATGAACTGACGTATGATGAACGCGTTAAAATCAACTTTGATCATCCTCGTGCGATCGACTTTGAACTATTGATTCAACATATTTCTGAGTTGAAACAAGGAAAGATTATTGAACAACCTATTTACTCGTTCGTCACACACAATAGAACCAAGGACACCATCAAAACACATCCAAGAAAGGTAATTGTTGTGGAAGGAATTTTAATTTTCAATAGCGAAAAACTAAGAAACCTATTTGACATCAAAGTCTTTGTACATGCTGATGCAGATGAGCGATTGATTCGAAGAGTACGTAGAGACATCAACGAAAGAGGTAGAGATATTGATGAAGTTCTCAACAGATATCAAGATACGTTGAAGCCCATGCACCAACAATTTATTGAGCCTACAAAGAACTTCGCAGATATCATCATTCCGAACGATCGCTACAATACAGTAGCCATTGATATTGTACGAACTGTCATTAGCGAGCGTTTATAGGATATGAAGTTTGATCAATTAAAGAAGAAGTGGTACTTCGCAGTTCTTACGAATGGCTACATTGTCATTTTGACAATCTTCTTAGTTTGGATCTTGTTTTTTGATGAAAATACGCATCTCAATAGAGAGTTTAACAAAGAAATTGAGGAGTTGAAAACCACCATCGATTTTTACAAAAAAGAAATCGATAGAGACAAAAAGACCATTAAAATGCTTCAAGACTCGTTGCAGTTAGAACGTTTTGCACGCGAGAAATACTTGATGAAAAAGAAAAACGAAGACGTATATATTATCGAATTTGACACCCTTAAAAAGTAATGAGTACTTTCTTATTTGAAGACTTTGAAACTGTTTCGCCAGCTGCTTGGAAGCAAAAAATCCAAATGGATTTGAAAGGCGCTGACTACAATGAGACCTTACTTTGGAAGACGGATGAGGGAATTGTGGTGAGACCTTTTTATACCGAAGAAGACAGGAACTACGCTGATATATCATTGCCTAAGAAAGGATTTAATATTTGTCAGACCGTCTTTGTTGATGATGTGACCATTGCCAATAAGTTGGCCATTGATGCGCTCAACAGAGGAGCTACAGCGATTCAGTTTGTTGCTCAAAAAGAATTCGATTCAAAGTTATTACTCAAAGGAATCAAACCGAACAGTGTTTTGTACTTCAAACTGGATTTCCTGGATGTGAATTTCATCAGTGATTTAGACCAGAATTGTCAAGAGTTTGAACGATATTTCCAATTTGACATCCTCGGAAATTTAGCAAAGACTGGTAACTGGTATGGAGACTTTAAGGCCGATGTTGGCAGTACGAAAAGTATCATTGAGAATGTTCAAAACTGCATTTCTGTTGACGCTTCCGTTTATCAAAATGGTGGAGCCAATATGGCCCAGCAGCTAGCATATGCCTTGGCACAAACCAATGAGTATATTGAGCTTTTCGGAATTGAAGTCGCCAAACAAATACATTATCAGTTTGCTGTTGGAAGCAATTACTTTTTTGAAATTGCCAAACTAAGAGCTTTCAGAATCCTTCATGCAAGTCTTTTAACGGAATATGGTTCTGAAGAGAACACTCCGAATATTTTTACACAACCCAGTTTACGCAACAAAACCATTTACGATTATAATGTGAACATGTTGCGAACAACGAGCGAGTGCATGAGTGCCGTGCTTGGTGGATCTAACACCGTATGCAATGTTTCTTATGATACCATTTATCATAAGTCAAACGAATTCGGTGAACGAATTAGTAGAAATCAATTACTAATTCTCCAGAAAGAAGCTTATTTACAGGAAGCACAAAGCTTTGCAAATGGTTCTTATTATATAGAAAACATCACCAAACAACTTGCTGAAAAGGCGCTAGTCATTTTCAAACAGATTGAAAAAGGAGGCGGTTTTTTAAAACAACTCAGAGCAGGAAATATTCAAAAAAAGATCAAAGAAAGTGCTCAAAAAGAGCAAGAACAATTTAATCAAGAAAAAATCGTACTTTTGGGTACAAATAAATTGCCCAACGAGAAGGATCGAATGAAAGACAATCTTGAACTCTATCCCTTCTTGAAAAAGAAAATCTCACTAACGTTATCCCCCCCAATCCCCCAGACAAGACTCTCTGAGTCTTACGAACAAAAACGATTGGAAATGGAATAAACATGACAGGGAACAGTAAAGAGATTAAAAACCTTAAACATCAGCAGGCCAAAAAGAAGGAGTACATAAAGCGTTACAAGAATCGAAGAAAGAAGCACATCTTCTTCATCATGATTCCATTCATAGCATACATTCTTCTCTATATTGACAATGCATATAAAGAGTATGGAAGTGTCATCAACTTTTTAATTGTAACACTATCTGTACTAGCAGTATTTACCTTAATATATTTGTTGATGGTGAGATATGCCATTCACCAAAAGGAACGAGAAATAAAGGTGATACGAAGCAAACTATATCAACTAATGAAACTAGACGATGACTAGGAAAAACGTACAAAATCTCACATTAAATTTCTCGACAAAACAAGACACAAAAACCTTCGATCACGAAGGTTTTATTGCTGGTATAGCACCCAACTTGAGAGGTCCATACTCCACTATGTATGTGAGAAGGCCTTGGACCATCCGACAATATGCAGGATTTTCTACTGCTGAAGAAAGCAACGCTTTTTACAGACGCAATCTTGCTGCTGGGCAAAAAGGCTTGTCTGTAGCTTTTGATCTTGCTACGCATAGAGGATACGATTCCGACCATCAACGTGTACAAGGAGATGTTGGAAAAGCAGGAGTAGCCATTGACTCAGTAGAAGACATGAAAATTCTCTTTGATGGAATTCCACTCGATAAAATGTCCGTTTCCATGACCATGAACGGAGCGGTATTACCGATTCTTGCATTTTATATCATTGCTGCGGAAGAACAAGGTGTAAAACCAGAGCAATTGGCAGGAACCATTCAAAATGACATCTTGAAAGAGTTCATGGTTCGAAATACCTACATCTATCCTCCTACACCCTCCATGAAAATCATCGCGGATATTTTTGAGTATACCAGTCAACACATGCCAAAGTTCAACTCAATTTCTATATCGGGTTATCACATGCAAGAGGCAGGAGCGACTCAGGAAATCGAATTGGCGTATACACTTGCGGATGGATTGGAATATATTCGAAAAGGCTTGGAGGCAGGAATGGATATTGATGCATTTGCACCTCGACTTTCTTTTTTCTGGGCGATTGGAATGGATCATTTCAAAGAAATTGCCAAGATGCGCGCAGCAAGAATGTTGTGGGCGAAGATTGTAAAGCAATTCAATCCGAAGAATCCGAAGTCGTTAGCACTAAGAACACACAGTCAAACCAGTGGTTGGAGCTTGACAGAACAAGACCCATTCAATAATGTTGCTAGAACCGCTATTGAAGCCATGGCAGCATCCTTCGGTGGAACACAAAGTTTGCATACCAATGCCTTAGATGAAGCCATTGCATTACCGACAGACTTCTCCGCGAGAATTGCTAGAAATACGCAAATATATTTACAAGAAGAAACGCATATTACCAAGACGGTAGATCCTTGGGCGGGAAGCTATCATGTAGAGCAACTCACTGAAGAGATTGCCAACAAAGCTTGGGAACTCATTCAGGAAGTAGAGGAATTGGGTGGAATGACCAAAGCTATTGAAAAGGGAATTCCGAAAATGCGCATTGAAGAAGCGGCAGCTATCAAACAAGCAAAGATTGATAGTGGTCAAGACGTTATTGTGGGTGTAAATCAATATCAATTGGAGGAAGAAGATCCGTTGCATATTTTAGAGGTTGATAATGAAGCGGTAAGAAAATCGCAGATTGAGCGATTGGAGACTTTAAAATCGAATCGTGATGATAAAAAGGTACAAGCATCTCTCAAGAATCTAACCGAGTCTGCAAAAACGGGTAATCAAAATTTACTAGATTTGGCTGTGAAGGCTGCTAGAAATAGAGCAACGCTTGGAGAAATCTCGGATGCTCTAGAAACAGTTTTCGGAAGACATAAGGCAGTTCATAAAACCATTTCAGGCGTGTATAGCAAAGAAATCAAAGACGATAAATTATTCCAAGAAGCCGCAGCTTTGGCGGATCAATTCGCTGAAGTAGAAGGACGTAGACCCCGTATTATGATTGCCAAATTAGGGCAAGACGGACATGATCGTGGTGCAAAAGTGGTTGCGACAGGATACGCAGATTTAGGCTTTGATGTGGATATTGGACCGTTGTTTCAAACTCCGAAAGAAGCAGCCAAACAAGCTGTGGAAAACGACGTGCATATTTTAGGGATTTCATCTCTGGCTGCCGGACACAAGACCCTGGTTCCACAGGTGATTGAAGAACTCAAAGGATACAACAGAGAAGACATCATGGTGATTGTCGGTGGAGTTATTCCCGCACAAGATTATCAGTTCTTATTTGACGCTGGTGCTGTGGGTGTTTTTGGACCTGGAACCAAAATTGCACAGGCTGCCATTGATATGTTGAAAATCCTTTTAGACACTGAGATTGAATAAATCCATTGCATGCAGTCTCAGTTTTACGCTATTCACACTTGGAACGAATCTAAAGGTCCAGTAAATACAGAACGAAAGTTTACCAACCAAGAAGAACTCATCGGGCTCTTTTCCAGTATTGATTGGAGTTTAGGAACGGTGTACTCATATCCCAACTATCCTTTCGATCCTCCAAGTCATGAACTTTTTATCTTTGATTTGAAACGAGGAAAGTCTTTAAAATTTAGCACGATTATTTGTAACGATTGGGACTATGAGTTCTACATACACTTTGGCACCTATCAAAAAGAGGGCGAAGAATTTATAGGAACAGTAGAGACTCTAGAAACTACCTACGAGAAAGAAGATGTGATGATTGAGTACATCAAAGGTTTCTGTTCAGGTGATTATTCAGCGATTCTTCAAACCAAAGAAGAATCTGGGGTGTATCACACCCATGAAACAACATTTAGAATAAAGACATAAAAAAGGGAAGCCAACGCTTCCCTTTCTTTTTCTTTGTAAGTGATTAATTCTTCACTTCCTTTGTTTTCTTTTTGATCTCATTTTTAAAGTCTCCTGCATTCACAACAGTCCACTTATCATAAGTTTTGAAGTACTTTTTGATGGCTCTGTTTACGTCTTCAACTGTTAGATTGCGCATCTTTTCTTCCAATCCTTTTTGGAAACTCATATCTCTTTCATAATATAAGTTGTTATTAATCAGACTAGAGATCTCATTGTCCTTAGCTCTAGAAACCGTTTGACCTTGAATCCATCCATTCACGGCATTCTTGAGTTCTTCTTCGGTAATTCCATCTTTTATGAATCGTGCAATCTCTTCTCTAAACCCAGTTTGTACTTTCCCTGCATTCATAGGAGCGTAAATGGCATAGATATACATGGATGAATTTTTATCGTTCTTGTTTCCATCAACAGAAACACCTCCACCGGCACCATAGCTTACTCCATCTTTTTGACGAAGACGATCTGCTATTCTAGAGTTCAAAAATCCTCCTCCAAAAACATTTCCTGCCACAACCATCGCCGCATAGTCATCGTCATACTGGCTCAATTCAAAGTCTAAGGCTCCTGTGGTGAAAGCATTCTTTTTATCTGGAGTCTTAATTTGCTCATTGGCTACTTTAGATGCCTTATGTTTGTTAGGTATTGGTGTAAATGGTAAATCTGATTTGAAATCTTTGAATTCCTTCTCGAAATATGCTTTCAATTTTTCTTCATTGATATTTCCAATGGCCACCAATGTTGCGTTGTCTGAAATCCCATAAAAATCATCATAGTATTTCTTCATATCTGCAACATTCACATTCTTAATCGCTTGCTCTTCTTCTTCAAGCGACATACTATACAATGGATGTCCTTTAGGATAACTCTGATTGATCTGCCCCATTCTCTTCGAAGCCAAAAATGTAGGCTCTGTCTTACTTTGCTCTAAATATGCCAAGTACTCAGTTTTCATTTTTTCCAATTCTACTGGATCAAACTTTGGATTCTTTAACATGTCTGTCATCAGCTTCAAGGTTTCATCTAGGTTTTCTTCAGTTGAATTGATGTTTACATAAGTACGTCCATTTGATCCTCTGAAATTAATAGAAGACTTCAAAGCACTGAGTTTATCCTGAATATCTTGCCTGCTCATAGTAGTAGTTCCTTTGTTCAACATACTCGCCGTATAGCTCGCAATCATTCCTTTGTTCATCAAGTCTTTTTCTGAACCATTTCTAAAGGCAAACGATAAGATCACGGTCTTTCCACGATTGTTTTTTTTGATAAATCCAT
>CAZTFN010000170.1:0-8903 GCA_964612905.1 uncultured Flavobacterium sp.
GGTAAGCAATGGAATTTACATGAGTACCTCTTTGGAATATGCAGATCGAAAACCGCTGTTTAATACGACCAATTATGTAATTTTCGGTCGCGATGATCGAGGGTTTACCTCAAACAACCCATTGGATCCAAGTGTCAATGCACCCGCTCCTTTCCAACAGCACAACATTTGGACCTTTAATTTGGGGGCGAATATTGTTTTTGGTCAGAAGTATTTGAGTTATCCGACTGGAAAATTCAGTGTTGGAAATCCGAAGTTCCCGAGATTATATTTGGGATATCGAAAAACATTTGGGTCTTCCATTGCAGAATATAATTCAGACATGGTGCTTGCTCGATTGCGTCAGTTCGTTTCTACAGGAAATACTGGAGACTTTGAATACAACATTAGAGCAGGAGCTTTCTTAGAGCAAAAAGATATTGCGTTTATGGATTACTTGCATGCCAATGGAAATCAATTACGATTCCTACCGAGCAATACTGCTAGTAGCTTTGGACTATTGGATTATTATGCCTTGAGTACCAATGATAAATATGCTGAAGCTCATTTCCAACACAACTTCAAAGGATTCTTATTAGGCAAGATTCCATTGATCAATAAATTGAACTACCACTTAGTAGTAGGTGCAAAAGGATTGTTTACAGGTGGAAATCAACCTTATTCTGAATACTCAGTTGGTTTGGACAACATCGGATTTGGAAAATGGCGTTTCTTACGAATTGACTACGTACAATCCAATTTCAATGGAAGTAAGAACAATGCTTTGTTGTTTGGAATTACTCTGTTTGATTAATAAAATTTATTTTTACTGAAGGGTTGACTGTAGTTTACCCTTCAGTAATACATCTATTGAATGAAAATCAACGTTTTACTTTTTGGCATTTCTACCGATTTAGTTGGTGCTAATTCTCTTGAATTTGAACTCCCGGACAATGCATCGGTAGCAACCTTTAAAGAAATCTTTCAAAAAAAATACAGCCACCTTACTCAGTTGAATTCTTACGCCATTGCAGTAAATGAAAGCTATGCAAGTAATGATACTTCATTGAAAGCAAATGATGTGCTTGCCATCATTCCACCTGTGAGCGGAGGCTAATTTCTAAAGTATTTTTTATCGATATAAAAAGTTCCAAATGGAATGATAGAGGCTAGAAAAACTTCAGCCAGAGACTTTCCTTTCCAATTCATGTCATCTTTAATCAAATAGGCCAAAACAAGATAGGCAACGAATAACAATCCGTGTGGCATTCCTAAGAGTTTTACATACTGTTCGTCATTGCCAAAATATTTGATGGGAACCGCAACAAACAACAATAACAAATAAGAGGCTCCCTCTAAAAAGCTGATAATTCTGAAAAATGTTTTCATTCTTGTGAAGTCATAATTTCTGTTTACAAAGATACCTCGCAATTCATTAATTTTGCCATCATATGAGCAATACTTCTATAAAAATCACTACGGAAAAATTAGATTTGAATGAATGCTACAACTTTGTTGTTGAAGATTCCTGTGGTGGTATTGCAGTCTTTGTGGGAACGGTGAGAAACAACACACAGGATAAAGAAGTTACACAATTGGATTTTTCTACCTACAAACCGATGGCGATTAAGGAAATGCAAAAGATTGCTGATCGAGCTTTGGAGCAATTTGAAATCAAAAAGATTGCGATTCACCATGCAGAGGGATTGCTACAAATTGGAGATGTTCCCGTCATCATTACCGTTTCGGCTCCCCATCGAAAAGCTGCTTTTGCGGCTTGTCAGTATGCCATTGACACACTCAAAGAAACGGTTCCTATATGGAAGAAAGAACACTTTTCAGACGGTGAAGTTTGGGTGAACGCTCATCC
The DNA here is from genome assembly GCA_964612905.1 of uncultured Flavobacterium sp. Lineage (GTDB taxonomy): Bacteria > Bacteroidota > Bacteroidia > Flavobacteriales > Flavobacteriaceae > Polaribacter. The sequence continues at coordinate 1,850 of CAZTFN010000170.1, forward strand.
TTAATCAAGTAGCTAATTTTAAATAATTTAATGTTTTAATGGAGTGCTATGATTGAATATAAGTTGACATCTTCTTACGAAGAAATTGAAGAAATCATTCAACTTCAAAGAGACAACTTATTTGAAGCTGTTTCAGCACAAGAGAGGTTGCAACAAGGTTTTGTGACCGTACAACATTCAATAAATCAGTTAAAAGATTGGCACAAAAAGAAACCACATACGATTGCCGTCTCTAATGGACAGGTCATTGGATATGCGATCAGTATGCTACGTGAATATCGTGAACAAGTTCCTGTCTTAGTTCCTATGTTTGAAAAGATTGATCAAAATGTCCCGTCAAGTCTGAAATACATTGTGATGGGGCAAATATGCATTCACAAAGCTTATCGTGGAAAAGGTATTTTTAGAGGGTTGTATCAAAAAATGAAAACGTCGTGCAGTGAATATGATTGGATCATCACAGAAGTTGACACTTCCAATATTCGATCTATGAATGCACACAAGGCAATTGGATTTCAAGAACTCATCTCATATGAGTCTAACCATCAAACATGGTCTTTGATCTATTTGAAGATAAATGATACAATGTAACCGTTGTTTATTGACTCTACACAATTTTCATTTTGTTCAATAAAAACGAAGCATTCATATTCTGACAAACACCTTTTTGAAAGGTATAATCGAAATACAATTCGTCTTCTATGATTTGCGCATCAAAATAGTAGTTCTGAATTTGTGGCAGTTCCTTTTCCAATTCACAAAGGCTTACGTCATGTGTGGCAATGATTCCTGTGGATTGAGAGGCGACCAACTTCTCTACAAACTTTTTAGATCCGATGGCTTTGTCTTTGCTATTGGTCCCTTTCAAAATCTCATCTAAGATGATGCAATAGTCTTTTATTTCTATTTCATCTACAATGAATTTTAAACGCTTGAGCTCTGAATAAAAATAGGATTCATCATTTGCCAATGAATCTGAGGTTCGCATGCTAGTAATTAATCTTGTAGGGATATATTCGAATCGATTTGCACAAACTGGAAGTCCAATATTGGCCATCACAATAGACAACCCAACTGTTCTTAAAAAGGTACTTTTCCCTGCCATATTCGCTCCTGTAACAACATAGAACTGTCTCCTCTCAATAGTAAAATCGTTGTTCACTCTTTTTTCGGGGTGAAGCAAGGGATGGCCCAATTCTTCAGATTGAATGATTTGTCCTTCTTCCTTTAGAATTGGCATTACATAGCTCGGATGATTGTAGGAAAAATTCCCCAAGGAATTTTGAGCGTCAAAGAACTCGATAACATCAAACCATTTTTCCACGGTATGCTGATAGTCCTCAATCCATGATTCAACGCGAGTAGCACATTGCAGATCCCACAAAAGGAAAGCATTTCCTAATAAGGCAACAAACAAGTTATTTCTTTGATCAAAAGCATCCAACCTCTTAGAGAATTTCATAAAAATTTTGGATGCTTTTTTCGTTTCTGATTGAATGGCATTTTGTTGTTCCTTTAGCCAATCCGATGAAAAATCTTCACTCTCTATTTGTTGCAATAACCGGTGATACTGCTTAAATATTTCCTTTGCTTTTCCTGACTTTGTATATAACTCTTGTGTCTTCTTCAAAAAGAACCCTGTAAGTCCCAAGCCAATAAAAAACCAAAGAAGTAATAAATTGACGGGTACCCAATTCAGTGAAACACCGATGATAATTAATGCACTCAAGGATGAGAAAACTATGGGAAGTATTTTAACGCTCTTTGAAAAAACAGGAGTATAATTTCCTATGAAATGAATGATCGTCTTTGCTGGAATATCCACTTTCACCAAGCTAGTCAATGCCGTAAAATGTTGCCTCCAATTGATTTTGCTAGCCAATTCCGAAATTACATCCTGTTTCTTTTGAATCGAATCAACTGTGTTCGCAGTGAGAATATTTGCCAGTCTTTGAGCTCCTTCTTTGGTGGCTGTTCTGTTGATGTATTGATAAAAAGATCCTTCACCAAACAAATCAATATCATGGCTAAAAGCATGATTTGAATTGATAAATTCTTTCCCAGGGTCAAGAGAGGATACATCTTTCTGTTGCGCTTTGATTTCAATACCATTGATCTCAATTTTAGCTAGCAATATTTTCTTCTCCTCACTCACCCTAAGGTATCTAAACAAAAGTCTCGTGAATGAAATGATTCCAATCAAACCAATGAAAACTGGTGTTAGCCATTGACTAAAGGTGATATACACCAAAATCCCTGTAAGGACAAAAACCAAAAGACGCAGGATGCTTAAATTCCTCAATTGATTTTTAGTAGAAAGTAGCTCTTTTTCTAGCTCTTCCTTACGTTGGGTATATTGTTCTAACAACTCCATTTAGTAATTGCTTATACCTCCTGTTAGGTTCAACACCTTGGCTTCAGGAAATTTTTCCTTTAAACGAGTTGTTGCCCTGTAACTATTGAATCCGCGTTGACACACCATCACATAGGTTTTGTGGTGATCGATTTCAAAATGGTTGGCATCAAACTCTTGAATGGGTATGGTTTGATGCACTTCAAAAGGAAGCTTTAGGTTGGGTAAAACTGCGATCAAATGGAGATCTCTGGACTCCGCTCCAGATGACAGTTTAGCTCTAAGCTCTTCGGGAGAAATTTGCCAATCCGGATTCTGAGTTCCACAGGCGGCATCAAAATAGGTTTGCAATTTGAAAATACTAGCAATTTTTTCCTTTACAACTTTCGGTGGTAGCTTCATTTTGAATTGGGTGTTCTGCAAGGCATTGTAAATGAGTAATTCGTTGGTTAAGGGTTTTCCAATTCCAGTTGCAATTTTTAAAACTTCATTGACTTGAGCGGTGGCGATCATTCCAACAATAGCATTCAAAGTTCCTGCTTCTTCACAATTGGGAACATCGGTATTCATTTCGGGAAAAGCATCTCTCAGGTTTGCAGAGAAACTTCCGTCTTGTTGTTTCAGATTGAAGGAGCTTACATAACCGTCAAACTTGTACAAAGAACCATATACCAATGGTTTCTCCTTCATCACGCAGGCATCATTCAATAAGTATTTCGTCGGTAAGCTATCGGTCCCGTCGACAATGATATCATAATTTGCAATAGATTCAAATACATTGTCTTTGGTCAGTGGTTCTGTAGAAAAACAGGCCTGAGTAAACGGTGCTCGCTTTTCAATAAATCCTGCCAACACTTCTGATTTGTATTTTCCAACATCCTCCAAAGAATAGAATACTTGTCGATGTAAATTAGTGACATCTACTTTATCAAAATCGATCAAGTGTAAAGTACCAATCCCACTGCTCGCGAGATAGACCGCAATTGGGCTTCCCAAACCTCCACAGCCTACAACCAAGACTTTAGCATCTTGTAGCTTTTGCTGACCCTCTTCTCCAATTTCGGACAAGGTGATTTGGCGTTTGAATAGATCTGATTTGTTAATGGTCATCTTAATTTAGTTCCTTTTTCGCCTGTTCATATTCTTCAAGTGTATTCACATTCCGAATCAAAGCATCCTCTGCCTCAATAATTTCAACATCTGAATTCCTCAATATTTTCACTAATGACAGTTGTTCTTGCTTTAAATGATGTTGTAAAACTGGATACACCTTCGGTTCATAAATCGCAATCAAGGGTTCAGAATATTCTTTGTTTTTTCCTTGAACAGTAGTTGCCATTTTCTTGGGGTTTCTTTTCTCTAGCAAAAGTTGGATAATTTCTTGATTGACAAATGGAACATCCGTTGCCAAGACAAACCAGGCTGAGTTTGGATCTTGTTGAAATGCTGAATAAATTCCGCCAAATGGGCCTAAGTTGGGAATTATATCATGAATTTCATCTGAGTTTTGTTGATCCTTTGCAACTGAAAAGAACGTTTCCAACCCCTGATCTTCCAGAAGCTGTTTCGCAAAGGCTTTCTGAGAAGTTCCATGATAGCTCAACTCAGATTTATCACTTCCCATTCGGGAGCTTTTGCCTCCTATTAAGACCAATCCTTTGATGGGTAGACTCTTATGATTTTTGTCTTTATTCAACTCTTATATCGGATTTCCCACCTGTTTTTTCGATGAGTTTGATTTCTTGAATCACCATCTCTTGCGAAATCGATTTGCACATATCATAGATGGTTAGGCAGGCTGCAGAAGTTCCTGTAAGTGCTTCCATTTCCACACCTGTTTTGCCCTCTATTTTCACCGTACAAATGACTTCTACATGTTCTTCATCAACGATTTTAATGTCAATATCCACTCCATTAATTAACAAGGGGTGACACATTGGAATGATCTCTGAGGTCTTTTTCACCGCTTGAATTCCAGCGATGATAGCTGTTTGAAATACTGGGCCTTTCTTGGTGACCAACTCATCATTTTGAAAGTGAGAAACCACTTCCTTCCCCAAGAACATTGTGGCTTTTGCAATGGCTCTTCTTTTGGTTATGTTTTTGCCAGAAACGTCTACCATTTTTGGATTCCCTTCTTTGTTGATGTGTGTAAAGTTGCTCATAACTTGAATTTTCCAGTAGTCCTATCTATCAAAAGTAATGCTTGAATCTTATGTAATTCTAATTGAAAATAATCACTAGGATACAACGTAATAACTACATCCATGATTGCATCATTAGGAACGTTATTTTTCACTGCTTCTTCCAATTGATTTTTAATACTTGCCGTAACAGATGTTTCATAACTTTCTGTTTGCTTTACTTTTTCCAAACAATTTAAGTTGACATCGGCAAAGTTTAAAGGAACTATTTCGTTTAGCGAATCAAGTAAGCCGTAAGACAGTTCTTCTTCAAAGAAATCTCTCCTAATCAATTTCTCAAAGGTCGCATAATATGATTCTTTAGATTTATCTTTTAGAATCCCTCTTTCAATCAAAATGTCTTCATATTTTTTGATATGGTATTTAACCTTTTCCGATTGCTCACCTAGAGCATCATAAAAACAAGCTTGTAATTCCTTTTCTGTTTTGTATCTATCCGCACATCCGACGCATATAGCAAACAGTAAAAAAATGATCAAACACTTTTTCATTATCGATATCTTATAAACGAAAATGTATCTCCTTTTTTAAATTCTTTTTGTCCTTTTGGCAATTGGATAAATCCATCTGCTAGGGTCAAACTCGCCAAATCTCCTGAACCATTTCCTTTGACAGGCACTGCTACCAAATGACCATACTTGATCTCTATTTTCACCTGTAAGAAGAACACTAAATCGGGTTTAAAGAATACGTCTTCCCCTAAAATCACTGTTTCTTCTTGAACCTCAAATCCTGCCGATTTCGCGAACCACTGATAAAAATATACCAAACAGTTCACATAGGTAGAGATTGGATTTCCTGGAAATGCAAAAATGGATTTAGATTGGTTACTTCGACTTCGCTCAGTAACCAGCTCTTCGGAGACCTGTCCATCATGTCCACTTAAACCTGAAGCATCTGCGATGCCGTACCAGAAAGGTTTTCCAGGTCTCTGTGCTACTCGATGAAATAGTTTCTGGACACCTAATTCATCGAATACTTCGGGTAGAAAGTCATACTTTCCTTTGCTCACTCCTCCACTAAATATTAGGGCGTCATAAGATTTTAAATAGCCCGCAATTTTCTCTTTTAATTGTTGCTTATCATCTGTAATATGAGCTGTTTCTGCTTTGATGTGGAACTTTTCTAATAGCGAAACAATACTGAATGAATTGCTTCTTCTAATCTGATGTGCGGCTGGAGTTTCAGCTACTTCTACCAATTCATCTCCTGTAGACACAATGATTACTTTGGGAGTCTTGGCTACTTTTACCGTGGTTTTCCCAACGGTTGCCATCACACCAATTTCGGCCGCTGTAATTACTTTTCCTTGGTTGATAAGAACCTCACCTTTTTGTCGATCTTGCCCTTGAAAATGTATGTTCTTTCCTTTCTCCACAGCATCCAAATTCACCGTTGCCATTAAGGTTTCAATAGTCACATCTTCATATCGAATGACGGTATCTGTATTCTCTGGCAATACAGCTCCAGTCATCACTTCATAACAATGAGAAGCATTTTCAAGCTTTTCTTGCGGACTTCCGGCAGGTTGAACCCCTTCAATCTTAAAATCGCGCACACCATGTTCAAAATAACGTTGATTGATGGCAATTCCATCCATTGCTACTCGATTGAATGGCGGGAAGTCTCGATCGGCAACAATGTCTTCTTTTAAGACTCGACCTAAAGATTCTAAAAATGGAACCTCTTCCACACCAAAATCTTGTTTGTTTTCTAAAATTGTTTGTAAGGCTTCTTCGACTGAAATCATAGAGGTTTATTCATTTATTTAAGTATTGGTTTGTATGAAATGTATTTAACCTCCAATGGTTGACATACTCTCGGATACATTTCCTTCGGAACGATTGGCTTCGGCTACAAATCCATTTTCTGGTTTCTCTTTCACCAAGGATAAAAACAATGCTTTCAAGTCTTCATTACTCGCTCCATTTCTTAAGAAATCACGGATGTTAAAAACCCCATCATCAAAGAGACAGTTCTTGAAGGTTCCAATGGGTGTAATTCTGATTCTATTGCAATCGTTGCAAATGGTTCGCGTGAATGCTGGAATGATTCCAATACTTCCCTTGTGCCCATCAACTTTAAAATTTCTTGATGTTGACGACTTCTCCGAAACCAGAGGTTCTACCTTGAACTCGGATTGGATTTCTCTCAAGATTTGAGTATAGTTCCAATTTTCTTGTATGTCTCGTTGCCCTTTTCCATTGAAAGGCATTTCTTCAATAAATCGAACTGCCACATCTTTATCTTTTGTCAGAGCCACAAAGTCGTTAATTTCATCTGTATTGAATCCAGCTTGTACCACCACATTCAACTTCAATGTTAGGCTGCTTTGTTCCAACAATTCAAAAGTTTCATACACCTGAGGAAAGACATCTCTTCGAGTAATCTGGAAAAACTTTTCTTTTTGAAGGCTATCAATACTCAAATTGATATTCTGAATCTTCTCCATAGATTCCAAGGTTTGAATGTGCTTGGCAATCATGGCTCCGTTTGT
>CAZTFN010000171.1:0-8867 GCA_964612905.1 uncultured Flavobacterium sp.
TTTCAAGGCAAGACAAGCCTCCGTAATTACGATACATCCTTTCATTTTAAAGGAGTTTAACAACCGTTGGTTTTTGGTGGGAAGAACTTCACCGAAGAAACCCATTGTGAACCTTGCCTTAGATCGAATGGAATCTATTGATTATGATTTAGATATGGAATACAGAGAAGAACATTTTGATGGTGATGCCTATTATAAGAACACCTTTGGAGTTACGGTACTGGCAGAAGAACACGTACAGGAAATTCAGTTAAAAATAGATCGGAGTAATGCACCTTATGTAACCACCAAGCCCATTCACCACTCACAGAAAGTACTGGAGGTCAATCAAGATGGCTCTATCGTGGTGAGCATTTTTGTACATATCAATTTTGAATTGGAACGTTTAATTCTAGGTTTTGGAGATTCTATTGAAGTGTTGAAACCTAGGCTATTACGAAAGCGGATTTTTGGAAAACTAGAAAGATCCATTAAAAACTACACATAGTGAAAGCCCGTAAAAAACCCTCCTTCGCTATTCAGCCTTCGTCCGCGTGCCGCTATAGCTTTAGCGGAGGTGCAAACCGAGTTACTTGGGTGAAGGAGGCAAGCTATGGAGGGTTTCTCAATTAGTTTATGGATAAGGCTGTCTAGTTTGGAAACTGCTTGAAAACTTGGTTGACCATTCTAGACATTAATGTTTGATCTGTAATATGAGATTTAAAATCTCTTGCAATACCTACCCACAATAATTCTTTCGTTTCTCTACTAAAGATTTCAATCACCAAAGCTCCATTGTTGATTGGAACACGATTTATTTCATCTTGAGCAGTTGTATATCTTGTATATCCTTGAGAAACAATTGAAGCACTATTAGGCCCTTGTGCACTTCCACCATCTCTATTGGTTACAGCATTTTCATCGCGATCACCTGTCCCAGATTTGATATCATTGGAGTTGGTTAAGAAAATCACCATGTCTGGTTCTTTATCATTTACAGAGAACCCTTTTTCAGTCATTTTACCGTTGATCAAAGAAATCAAAGATTCTTCAATCGGTTGTTTGGATTTAGTTTTGAACTCATCTGCATTGAATGAAGTTGCACTGGCGTAGCATGCGAACGTTTTAAAATCGTTCGTATTAATATCGGTATATTTTTTTGTCTTAATCTTGGTTGCACAACTCATCAACACTGAGATGGAGAAAAGGAGTAAAATAGTTGAGATTTTTTTCATGGTTCTTTGATTTTTTAGATTTACTACAATTTACGAATTGTAAGAGTCTAATATTCAAGGCAAAACGTTAAGGTTTTTATAAAAAAGCTAAGGGTGTTATAGGTGTTTTTAAGTAATGTTTTTGATCTTTTATCTAGAGTGACATCCTTTGATACTCTTAATTTTTACGCATTCTATAAATGGTATTTCTTATTGCTATCAAAAAGAACTTCCTTATTAAAAAGACTTAGACTTAAAATTCATCTTTTCTATCTTAAAAATCCATATCGTTATGAACAATTTTTCGATCAGGTTTTGAACAAAAAAATTTGTCATCTGACATCCCAAAGACTAAAATTGACGTTCAAATTTTGCGCTTATTATGTTAACCAATTTTTTTTCTGTTGTGAAAAAAGTGAAAAAAGTCAGGTTTTTTAAGGTCTCAGTATTTCATTTTCTATGTTAATAAAATGTTGAGAAACTTCGAGCTTAACGTTAAAAATAAGTTGAAAATAGTTTGATATTTATTTTCCATCCAGAAACTATTCTAACAACAAATCAAATGGAAATAACACATATAATCAAAAGGGATTTTAGTACCAAAGAATTTCATCTTGATAAAATTACGAGAGCAATTTACAAGGCGATGCAGGCAGTAGGAAATGGTACTGAAGAGAATGCACAGGATATTGCGCTTGCAGTGTATAAGTCACTGATGGAGCGTAAAGAGAAGGACGTTGAGTATACGCCAACCATTGAAGAAGTACAAGATATTGTAGAGATTCGTTTGATGGAAAGTCAATTTCCTGAAGTTGCGAAAGCGTACATCTTATATAGAAACAAAAGATCACAGGAAAGAGAGACTGATATTTTCGAAAAGCGCATCAATTTAAAGCCTTACGAATATCCACAGTTGTATGAATATGTTCCTGCGATTAGACACTCTTATTGGATTCACTCAGAATTCAATTTTACAAGTGATATTCAAGATTTCAAATCTCGTCTGTCTGATGTAGAGAGAAGTGCCATCAAAAACACCATGCTTGCCATTTCACAAATTGAAGTAGCGGTAAAATCTTTCTGGGGTGATTTGTATCATAGAATGCCAAAACCAGAAATTGGATCTGTAGGTGCAACTTTCGCAGAGAGTGAAGTTCGTCATGCAGATGCATATTCTCACTTATTGGAGATTCTAGGTTTGAACTCTGAGTTTAAGAGATTGAAGAAGAAGCCTGTGATTATGAAGCGCGTGCATTACTTAGAAACTGCCTTGAAGAACTCTAAGAGTGACGACAATAAAGAATATGCAGAATCGGTATTGTTATTCTCATTGTTTATTGAGCATGTTTCATTGTTCTCTCAGTTCTTAATCATCATGGCCTTCAACAAGCACAAGAACATGTTGAAAGGAATTTCCAATGTGGTAGAGGCAACTTCAAAAGAGGAGCAAATCCATGGAGATTTTGGAATCGATTTAATCAAGATCCTACAAAAAGAACAACCACAATGGTTTACTGATGAGTACAGAGCATCTATCCAAGAAATGTGTAAGAAGGCTTATGAAGCAGAATGTGATATTGTAGACTGGATTTTTGAAGAAGGAGAAGTTGATTTCTTGCCAAAAGCAGTAATCAATGAATTCATTAAAAACAGATTCAACAAGTCTTTGAAAAGCATCGGAATTGACGAAATTTTCGATGTAGATCAAAAATTAGTATTAGAAACAGAATGGTTCGATGACGAGATCATCGGAACAAAGCACGGAGATTTCTTCGTGAAACGATCAATCAACTATAGCAAAAGAACCCAAAGTATAACTAGTGACGACCTATTTTAGACCATGCAGAAAAAACTAACAACTACCGAAGAACAACAACAGACAACAAATTCTTACGAACACTTAATTGAAGCTCGCAAGCAAGCGAAGGAAAAAATGAATAGGGTTTCAGAAAACCCTTTTGAATGGCTTAACGAAAACAGTAGAAAATTCTTAGCGGCAGGATATTTAAGTGAAGGAGAAACTGCAGAAGGGCGTATTGCTGATATTGCAGAAAGAGCTGAGGCAATTTTAGGAATGCCAGGCTTTGCCGACAAGTTTTATTACTATATGTCGGAAGGATTCTACTCGTTAGCATCACCAGTATGGTCAAACTTCGGTAAAGAACGTGGTCTTCCAATTAGTTGTTTTGGATCCCATATCTCAGATGATATAGGGAATATCTTATACACACAATCGGAAGTAGGAATGATGTCTAAATTAGGAGGAGGAACTTCTGGTTACTTCGGAAAAATTAGACACAGAGGAGCAGCCATTAAGAATAATGGTGAAGCTTCAGGAGCTGTTCATATCATGAGATTGTTTGAATCTATGGTAGACGTAGTTAGTCAAGGTTCTGTGAGAAGAGGTCGTTTCTCACCATATTTACCCATAAGTCACCCAGACATCATGGAGTTCTTAGAAATTGGAACTGAAGGGAATCCAATTCAAGAATTAACTCACGGAGTTACCGTGACCAACGATTGGATGGAAGACATGATCGCTGGAGATGTAGAAAAGAGAACGATTTGGGCGAAAGTTTTACAAAGTCGTGGTGAGATGGGGTACCCATATATTTTCTTCTCTGATAACGCCAATAACAATGCTGCAGACGTATATCAGGATAAGCAATTACCAATTTACGCGAGTAACTTGTGTACAGAGATCATGTTACCATCAAATGATAACTGGTCGTTTGTTTGTGTATTGTCTAGTATCAACTTATTACACTATGATAAGTGGAAAGAGACGGATGCTGTTGAAACCATGGTGTATTTCTTAGATGCTGTGATTACAGAGTTCTTGGAAAAATTAGAGCGATATAGAGATTCTGCAGACTTGGATGATAGACAAACATTCTTGTTCATGGAAAGAGCTTATAACTTTGCAAAAGAAAACAGAGCACTTGGTTTAGGAACACTAGGATGGCATTCATTACTACAATCTAAGATGCATGCATTCAACAGTCAAGAAGCATATAGCTTAAACAGTGAGGTTTTCAAGGTCATTAAGGATAAATCTTACAGTGCTTCAGAGAAGTTGGCAGAGAAGTTAGGAGAGCCAGAATTGTTAAAAGGTTACGGAAGAAGAAATGCAACATTGAATGCCGTAGCACCTACCACATCTTCTGCCTTTATCTTAGGACAAGTTTCTCAAGGAATTGAGCCCATTTGGTCTAACATCTATGTGAAAGATATTGCAAAGATCAAAACTACGGTGAAGAATCCTTTCTTGGTAAAACTATTACAAGAAAAAGGGATGGACACTCCAGAAGTTTGGAGAGATATTAGAGATAGAGACGGATCGGTTCAACACTTAGATTTCTTAACAGAGAATGAAAAGGACGTATTCAAAACCTACTCTGAGATCGATCAGATGGACATTGTATACCAAGCAGCAAACAGACAAAATCACATTGATCAAGGACAGTCTTTGAACATTATTGTTCACCCTGATATGCCAATCAAAGAAATCAATAAAATACACATTACTGCCTGGAAGCTTGGCGTGAAGTCTTTATACTATCAACACAGTATGAACGCTGCACAGAAGTTTAAGCAAAAGAAAGAATGTACTAGTTGCGAAGGATAATAAATAAAGTAATTCAAGTAACGAGAAAACCCTCCGTCGCCTAGGCTATGGAGGGTTTTTTGCATCAATAACGTTTAAATTCCCCCAAATTCAACAATTATTAAAATACTTATCTAATCTAATGATGACACAAAGAAACGACCACAAACAGGTTGTTTACGAGTAAAGTTGGTTGAGGGGGAAAAACAACCTTTAAAAAGGAAATTCTTTTTAGAATTGAATAAAATAGGTTGCATGGAAACCAAAAAAGAAGTTTCCGTCCTTGAAGTTGAAGTTTCTTCGAGTTCTCGTAATGAAGGCTTCTTCAACAAAGTTTGGCGTGTTCGTCATTTTAAATTGAAGCATCAAATCACTGAGTTCCCAATTCACACCCAAGGAAAACGGGCTATAGGTTTGAAAGGACTCTATTGGATTTGAGATGTAATAGTATTCAGACGCAATGGATACATGTCTTCCCACTTTGTATCTCGCACCAAAACCTAACGCAAAGTGACTTTCATCATCTGTAGGCCAAAAGACTGTGTTCTTTTTGATATATGTTGGCATCACCTGAAACGAGAAGTTTCTAGAGAACTTTTTTGCAATTAACAACTGAGTTGTGAAGGAAAGGGCATCACTAAAACTATCTGCAGTTGACGTATTATAGAAAGAAGTACCATCGCCATTATGAGAAACAGCTTGTAGTACTGTAATGCTAAATTTATTCTTTCCATTGTCTTGTTGTCTGAGCAATCGATACTTCAAGAACACATCAGAAATTGAATTGATGGTAGAAAAACCAGCTCCAAAAGTGAGTCGGTCTGAGATTCCATATTCCAACCCAAATCTAGCGGACATTCTATCGGCCACAAAGGCATTACTTGTCTCTGTGGGTGTATTCCAATATCGAGTCATGGCCGAAATCTCCAATACGTTTTTCTTCCTTGTTTCCACCGAATGGCTCAACTGTATTCTAGTAGCTTGAAAGGTGGCAATGGTAAACATAGTTGTATCAATCTGAACCTTTTTCATAGATTCAAACAAACTTTCTTGAGCGGAAGATGTGATTGTCATTCCAACCAAGAGTAACGATAAAATAAGAGTACGTTTATTGATCATCTGGTTGGTATTGAAAGTTAAATGCAACTTGTATTTTCTTGGCAATGTTAGCGGCAAGGACTCCTGGAACTTTGATGTCATGATCATCAATTTTTACTTCCAGTTCCCCTTCAAATCGATACCCATTCCCTTCTCTTGTAATATTAGTTTTGATCTCTACAGGTTTGGTTATTCCGCGTAAAGTAAAATCACCTTTAATCATTCTTGTTTGCGAGAGTTGAGAAGGATCAAACCCTTCCACCTTGGCATTCAGGTACGCTTCGGGATATAAATCAGATTCTATGTAGCTTTCATTAAAATGCTCATACATTAATGATTTCTTGAACTTGAACGCTCTCATCAGAATTCTTGCAACAATCTCTTGAGTATCTGGACTAAATTGACTGTAGGCCTGATTGTTGGTTGCTTGTATATTCTCAACTGGAGTATACGAAAAGAATGTAATTTTTCCCTGTCGTTCCTCATAGATAACATCCGCTTTTTTTGCAAAGCTGGAACCTAGGATGATAAGAAAAAGTAAGAATACCTTTTTAGTCATAAAGTTTAGTTTATGATGATGCAATTTAGCAATATTGCGTCTAATAATACACCTTTAAAGATACCTTTTACGGTAACTATTTCCCCTTCTTTAATCTTCTTAACAGCTTCAATTTGATCCGTTTGCATTTCGCAGATAATATATTTCCCTTTTTCATCACTATTAATGAATAAGGAGTACTTATTATCTCGGATGGAAATTTTTTCTAAGACACCTTCAATTTCAATGGCTTCATCAATGTATTCTTTTGCTTGATTTGTATTATCAATGTCAAAAAGAGAAATGAATTCGTTCGGTGTTAGTTGTGCTTTGGTGTTAAAAGATTGCGTATCGGGTTGCTGTCTATTTACATGAGTATATACCATAAAAAACAAGACCAAAATCACTGCCGCCGTAGACAGAATTTTAGAAAATGGGATGTTGTTTTTGGGAGTTGTGCTCATATTTGTGAGACAAAAATAGGAGAGTTGACTTTGATAACAGCTATGTCAACTTCAAAATATAGGTAAAGTGGAATATTTGACCTTAAAAATGAAGTGAACACATTCACAAAACTTTCATTTGAATGTCAAAGTTGTATTTTCGTTACATAGTATCAACCAATTTTCTAAAAACCAACGCATTGAAAAACTATCGCTTTTATTTATACACGTTGCTAATTTTGATTGCCTTTTCTATCACGGCAACATTTTTGGGCGTGAATTCTTTGTCGAAGAGTCACACCATTCAGATTTTAGAGAATGAAATTCAATCTGCAGCGCAGCAAGCCAAGGACATTGCAAGAATGGCAGAAAGAGCTTATCAATCCAATACTACAGAAGAAGACATCGCTAAAAGCATTCAGTTGGCGATTGATGGTTCCGATAAAAAGAATGTGTTCCTATCAGTCTTTGATTGGTCGGAGAAGTTGATTAGTCACCCAAATGTTACCTTGGTGGGAAGCGTACAAGGGAAAAGCAGCGGGATGAAGCTAAACATGGACCAAGAGCCTTCAGCAGAAGAATTGTTTGATTATATCAGCTCTATTGAACCTTCTGGTGCAGATAATTCTGAAATCTTTTACATCGCTCAAATTCAAGGATTGGGTTGGATTATTGGAGCTCACATCAATTTAGATAATGTTCATTCGATGAAGTCGGCTTGGAACAACAAAGCTTATCTGGTATTTTCTATCGTGATGTTGATGATTGTTCTGATTGTCATGGGAGTAATTCGATCGATTACAAGTTATTACGAAGCACAACTGACATTAAAGAGTTCTAAGATTGAAGACGGTGTATTGAATTTATCCAAACTCAATGCTTCTTTAGAGAATTATCAAAACAAGCTAGGGGAACTAACAACCTTAAAAACTACAGAAACTGTTGAGGTGGAAGTTACCAAGGACAAAGAGAAACAAAGAATACTTACCTATGTGCGCAATGAATTGATGCCAGTAGCCACCGAAGACATTGGATACATTTATGTAGAGAATACCATTACCTATGTGGTAAGAAAAGATGGGAAAAGATCCACAACAAGTGAAAGCTTGGATCAGATTTACTCCTATTTAGATGAAAAGTCATTCTTTAGAGCCAATCGACAGATCATTGTAGCCATCTCTGCCATTGACAAGATCATTAAGTTTGGAAATAGCAAGTTGAAGATTCAGGTAACACCTGCCTCAGAAATTGATATTATCATTGGTAAAAACAAAGCTGCTTCTTTCAAGCAATGGTTAGATCTTTAGAGCCCAAAGTCTAAAGTCCAAAGTCTGAAGTTGGAAGGATGAAGAGGGAAGTTGATGTGCTTACTGCCAACTGCTGGCCGAACACAGATAACTGATTAATGTATTAGTAGAAGGGTAAAATGGTGAATGGTTGGTGGTTTGAAGCTTAAAGTCCGAAGTTTATATGTTGACTGTCCACTGCGACTGAATACTGCCATTGAATACTACTTTTGAATGGATTGTACTGCTTTGGATAGATCGGTTTGAGGGAGCTTGCAGGTCCCATTTACACAAACATAAATCAAAGTTTCATCAGAAACGTATTTATTCGCCAATAAGGGTTGATTAGAGTCCTGTGTGGCACCCGTAATGATGGTGTTAGGTAGGTAATATTGAATCAATTCTCGATTGATAGAAACCGCATCTTCACCTACCACAGCAACTTCATAAAAAGGATTGGTAAAGTTGGTCATTAAATGCAGCCAATTACCAAAGCCCAGTGAATTGTTATAAATATCTGCAGAGAGGTTGTTCAACATTTGCTCTGCCATTTTCGTCATTTTGGGCTTGTAAGCATAATGCCCTAGCTTGAACAAATTGTTCGCGATGACGGAATTGGAAGAAGAAATCACACCGTCTATAACTTCTACTTTTCTAGCGATTAGATTTTTGTCTTCGTCTGAAGTATAAAAGAACATACCA
>CAZTFN010000172.1:0-8812 GCA_964612905.1 uncultured Flavobacterium sp.
TTAAATGTAAACTGACCCATAGCTGCAACTCCTTTCAATTTGATGGTTGGAGTAATCTGAGCTTCAATACCTAGTTCTCCACCGAAGTTTCTTCTGTCAATATTATGCATTACCTCTTGTGTAAAGGTAGAACCACTTTCGGTAAAGAAGAAGTTGATTTCGGTTCCATCTCTAAAAGATGTATAATATCCTGTCAAACGAGCCGTAATAATAGGTGTTCTAACAACATAACTACCATCAATTGTAAAGATTTTCTCACTCTCCAATTCGTTTACTACATTGTTATTCTGTCTTGCATTTTCGAAAGAACTTCTGATATTAGGAGCTTTTGTCAAATAGGCACTATTGAAATCCAATAAGTGTTGACCAGAAATCTTATACGTGAATCCTCCTTTAACTCCAAGATTGCTAAAGTTCAATTTTTCACTTTTTCCAAAAGATGCAGCTCCTGGGAAGTATCCGTTTTCATACAAACCATTTCGTTGGTATGATGTAGTGCTCGTGCTGGCTCCCACATAGAAGTCTACTTTTGTATAATTGAATTGAGCTTGAACAAAAGACTCGATCACATTGGCATCTATTTCATAGTTGTATTTGTATCGATCTCCTTCCACAGCGATTCTGTTTGGATTTCTCAAATCACTTTGTGCTAAGTTAGAAGCAATTTGTCCTGTTTGAGTCTCAGCAAAGAAATCTACATCTAAGAATCCCGTACCATCTAGTAAGTCTTTTACACTTGCAAAGTTTTCACTTTTTAAGCTTCTATAACCTACAGAAGCGTTCAATCTGATATTCTCATTCAATTCTGTAAATAAGATTGAATTCATAGAGAATTGAGTATCATCTACTCTATCTTCTTGAAGTACGTAAATAGAATTGTATCCTAAAGCAGTTTGTGCTTGGTTTGCTGCGAATAAGTTGCCCCAGTTGAATTGCCCGTCGTTTACAAAGTTCTCCTGCGCAATGAATGCTTGTTGGAAATCATAAGCTGTTGGATTGTCAACATTCAAGAAGAAACTAGGTAAATTCTGATAATAGTCTGGTGAAGGGTTTCTCGCACCTCCTAAATACACATCCTCTCCATTAAAGCTCACCAAACGTGTTCCACCATTATCAATTCTCGTGTTTCCGATCAATCCTGTTTGATAAGATACGTTTGTGTTTAAGGTGGTGTTTTCGCCAAGATCCCAATAGTGATTCAACATCAAGATAGGCTCCACAATTCTTCGCTCTCTTGTGTTTTTTTGACGTCCGTTGATTTCACCCCAGAAAGGATTGTATTGCCTTCCTTTTAATCTGTAGATTTCTTCGGTCAATGCTGTAGCTCTACCTCTTCGGTTTTGAGCGTAGATAAAGTTGAAGTTCAAACTATGATCTTCGCCCAATTGTTTTTCAACCGAAGCAAAGAAAGAGTTTGCGTCATACAATGTTCCATTGATATACCCTGAGCCTCCAAATCTTCTCGATGCTAAAACTGCATAAGACCATCCGTTTTCAAGAGCTCCAGAACTGTGACTTGCCATCACACGTCCTTGGTAACTTCTGTTTGCAGAAGCATAGGAAATTCTAGATCCAGCTCCATATGCAGACGCACGCATGGTAATGTTGTTTACCCCTGCAATGTCTCCAAAGGTATTTTCGTTTGGGCTTACCCCTCTGGTAAATGCCTGATTTCTTTGCAAGTCATTCAATCCACCCCAGTTAGCCCACTGTGGTCTTCCATTGAACATCTTGTTCATTTCAATCCCGTTGATTAAAACTTTACCATTGGCATTGTCCAATCCACGAGGTCTAAAGAAAGTAGCACTAAAGTCAAATGCCGCAGCGCTTAAAAAAACATCTCTAGATGATTGTAGCAATCCAGCAATGTTATCGGTAAATCCATCATCAGCATTTAATTCGTCATCCGTAATGTTTACGATACTGATGTCCTGTAATTCGTCTACGTCTTTGTAAAAGAATATTGTTCCCAAGTCAACAGGACTTCCTGAAAGTGTTACTGGAAAATTTTGAGTTTCATACCCGTCAAAGCTCAGTACCAGAATATAACTCCCATTAGAGAGGTTTTCAATACTGAATCCTCCCAAGTCATCTGTTACTGTTCGGGTATTTGAGTCTTGGATAACGACAGCCACTCCTTTGATGGGAGTTTCATCATTTCCATCGACTACAAATCCTTTGATGCTATTCTGCGCCCAACTGATTGAAAGACAGCAGATACATAGCCATAAAGTAGCAATGGTTTTCTTCATTGATTGTGTTCTTGTAATTATTTCATTTTCGCCGTCTAAGGCGGGTCAAAATTACCAAAATTTAACACATATCAACATTAAACTAACATTAATTCGATGGATGTATATAAATATGTTTTATATGTTTGCAGTCTAGAAGAAAGATATGTTTAGAAAAGTAATTTTATTGGTTTTTTTGGCTACTTCGATTGGGATTGTAGCGCAGCAAAAAAATGGCAAACAATACAAGATCAGAACTGTAGCATTTTATAATGTCGAAAACTTATTTGATACTATTAACGATGTGACCAAAAACGATGAAGCAAGTCCTATTATGGAAATGAAGGGAGATCGAGGAAAGGTATACAAAGACAAGATCAAAAAGTTAGCTTCTGTGATTTCACAGATCGGAAAAGATAAGACCAACACGAGTCCTGTACTGATTGGAGTAGCGGAAGTAGAAAATAGACAAGTACTGGAAGACTTGGTAAATGCAGATGATTTGAAGTCAAAACGTTACGGAATCATTCATTACGAATCTCCCGACAAGAGAGGAATTGATGTTGCATTGTTGTATCAGCCGCGATACTTTAAACCTGTCCATCACGAAGCATTCGATCCGAATATTTATAGCAATAATAAAAAGGTATATACTAGAAACCAGTTATTGGTAAGCGGTTACTTGGATGATGAAATGGTGCATGTCATTGTAAATCACTGGCCGTCTAGAAGAGGAGGAGAAGCGAAAAGTAGACCATTACGTGAGAAAGCTGCTTATCAGAATACCAAGATTATTGAGAAGATCAAGGAAACAGATGAGAACCCAAAGGTATTGATCATGGGTGACTTTAACGATGATCCTATCAATAGCAGCTTTAAGACCGTGTTGAAAACCAAAGCCAAGAAGAATGACATTCAGGATGGAGATATTTACAATCCCTATGAGCGAATGTTCAAGAAAGGATTTAATACGGGAGGATATCGAGATAACATCAGTATGTTTGATCAAATCCTCGTAACCTCGCCGTTGGTAGATAAAGGAAAAAAAGACTTTTCTAGCTATAAAATGTTCAAAGCAGCCGTATTCAATAAAAGCTTCTTAACCAATAGCAAAGGAAGATATAAAGGATATCCATTCAGAAGTTTTTCTTTCGGAACTTATACGGGAGGTTATAGTGATCACTATCCTGTGTACATGTATCTGATCAAGGAGAAGTAGTTACTGAATATCTTTGAGAATTAATTGAATAGACCTGACCCCTTGCCATTCATTTTCATCTAAGGAATAGGCGATGTCAAAACCGTTCTGGATAGTATCCATTTTATTCCCCAAACCAAAACCAATGGCGTTGTAGGTTTTACGATTGGCTCCATAGATGATGTTCAATTTCAAGTGACTTTGATCAGAACCTACGCGTTTTCCATAACCATTGTCCCTCACAGAACTGGTCTTAAATACGGGTTTCATATTTTGCGGTCCAAACGGAGCCATTTGTTGTAGAATTCGGAAGAACTTGGGTGTAATGTCGCAAAGATCCAATTCAGCATCAATAGAGATTTCTGGAGTAAGCAATTCTTTAGGAATAGAATTGGAAACTACTTCTTCAAATTTGTTTTTGAAACTCTCATAATTTTCAGGCTTCAAGGTTAGTCCAGCGGCATACTTATGTCCTCCAAACTGTTCAATGAACTCAGAGCATTCATGTAAAGCATCATAGACATCAAATCCTTTAACAGATCTTGCAGATGCCGCTAACATATCGCCACTTTTGGTGAATACTAAAGTAGGTCTATAATAGGTTTCAGTGAGTCTGGATGCCACAATACCAATCACTCCTTTGTGCCAACCTTCATCAAATACTACTGTAGTATATTGATCTTGTTCTTGATTTTCCTCAATTTGTTGAAGGGCTTCCTTGGTAATTTGTTGGTCCAGTTCTTTCCGCTCTGAATTATGCTGATTAATATCTCTAGCGAATTCCAGTGCTTTCTCAAAGTTGGTTTCGGTCAACAGCTCAACCGCTGCATTTCCATGTTTGATTCTACCAGCTGCATTGATTCTTGGCGCAATGATGAACACAACATCGGTAATGGTCAATACTTTCTTATTGATTTGATGAATGATTGCGTTAATTCCTGTTCTTGGATTGGAATTAATAACCTGCAATCCGTAGTAGGTTAGTATGCGATTTTCGCCCGTCATGGGAACAATATCCGCAGCAATTGCGGTAGCAACCAAGTCAAGATAAGGTATAAGATCTTCGGTGGTAAGGCTTCTTTTGGAAGAAATCGCTTGAATCAATTTGAATCCAACACCACAGCCACAAAGTTCTTTGTAGGGATATCCACAATCAACTTGTTTAGGGTTCAGGATGGCAACTGCTTTGGGCACTTCGTCACCTGGTTTGTGATGATCGCAAATGATAAAATCGATTCCTTTTTCTGTGGCATATGCAACTTTCTCAATGGCTTTAATGCCACAATCTAGGGCAATGATCAAAGAGAAATCATTGTCGTGAGCGAAATCAATTCCTTGATAAGAAACTCCATACCCTTCGTCATATCTATCTGGTATGTAGGTTGTAAGGTTTGGGGTCAATGTTTTCAAATAAGAAAACATCAGTGATACCGAAGTGGTTCCATCTACGTCATAATCACCATAGATCAGGATATTTTCATTGGATGAAAGTGCTTTTTCAATTCGTTCTACGGCCAGTTGCATGTCCTTCATTGAGAAAGGATCATGTAAATCTTCCAAAGAGGGCCTGAAAAAATTTTTGGCTTCGCCAAAAGAAGAAATACCTCGTTGCGCCAGCAGTCTGGCTAAGGTTTTATCAATAGATAATTCTTTGGAAAGTTTGTATACGACCTCCTCATTGGGGTCTTTTTTTAAAGTCCAACGCATAGCAATTTTTATTGCTCATGAAGATACACTTCTACGGTGACATCTGCAAACTGACGAAACATCTCCATTACGCCACAATACTTTTCAACAGAGAGGTTTACAGCTTTGTCAATCTTGTCTTTTTGAAGCTCGGTTCCATAAAAATGGTATTCTACTTGCACTTTATGATAGTATTTTGGGTGTTCATCGGTGAGTTCTCCATGCACAACCATTTTGAAGTCTTCAACTTCAGCGCGCATCTTCTTCAATAAAGACACTACATCCAAACCAGAGCAACCTGCCAAAGAAGACAACATCATAGCTTTCGGGCGCAAACCTTTGTTTTCAATTCCTTCGTCAGGAGCATCCATAAAAATGGTCTCTCCACTCGGATTATCAGATTCGAATACCATATTTCCTTTCCATACCGTTGTTACCGTATTTGTCGCCATGATTGAGTCTTTTAAGATAAGATATTTGTATTTTTGGTAAATGTAGTAACAATGTATTAATTGTTCATCCCATTTGTTATTAATTAGTCGAATGAGAAATGTTATACTAAGCTTTGTCTTAGTTTTTATTTCTTATGCAAGTTTCTCCCAAACCTTGGAGGATTTGAATAAGGAATATCCAATTAGGACCCCTATCAAAAAGAAGATTGCGAGCAATGAAAATCGAACCTTTACCGATTTAAATCTAAGCTTTTGCGATCCAGATAACGATGGTATGTTGGCAATAGATTTGTTGCCCATTTTAGATCAAGTGCAATTGAGTGTTGCGAGTGATGTAGATGTCAACCCGCCTAAAATATTGATAGGAACAGGAACGGGAAGAATTCTGGAAGTTGACAACCTATTGACCACTCCAACGATAAATTTGCTTTGTGATATCACACCTGTTTCTTCTTTTGACGTGGCGATCAATTCAAATGGCGAATTCTTTAATACAGATTTTACCAACATTCAACAAATCAATGGAACTACCTGTAATTTGACGACCATCGATAATTTTGGAGGAAATGCAATGTCTTTTGATACACAAGACAATTTGTATGTCAATAATTTATCTCAAGTAGCAACAGCCGTTTACAGATACGATGCTGGTCTTGCCAATCCACCTTATATCTGGCACGATTTTGGGCAAGGAGCCGCAGGAGGTGATTTCGTAATTTTAGGGAACTTCATGTACATCGCATGGAGGAATGTTGACGGGTCGGAAGTACTTTTTAAAGTAACGATTGATGCAAACATTAATTATGTTTCTCATGAAGTGTTGGGGCCAATAAAGAACAGTACTTTTGGACTAGCAAGTGAACAAGGCGAGTTGTATGGAGTGACACCTGGAGAAATTTATAGAATTGATTTGACTACTCCCAATCCCACCTTTGAAACGATTTTGACGAATGATTTCTCAAATGGAGATTGGTTTGGTGCCGCTGGTTTTAGCGAGGCCGTTGAATTGGTTTCCACTGCTCATATTAGTGATACAGATGCTCAAAATAATGACAACCCTTTGTCAAGTCCATATACCGTTTCCAACGGACAAACCATTCATGTTCGAACAGAGAATGTGTCTACAGGAGATTTTGTGGTCACCGCCGTGAATATTGATGTTGATAATACTCCGGCTATAGAGAACAATCCACCTGATATATTTGCTTGTGATACAGATGATAATGGGGTTGAAACCTTCAATTTCACAGGTCAGTCGAGTCAGATATTAGGGTCTCAAGATGCATCGCTCTACAGCATTATCTATTCCACAGATAGTGGTTTTGCTACGACTATTTCAGATCCATCAAGTTATCAGAACACACAACCTTTAGAAACCATATTTTTCCGAATTGTTAATAATGATAATGCCGAGTGTTTCTCAGAAGGAACTTTTTCTGTGGGAGTTACTCCATCAAACATTTGTAATGCGAATGCACCGCCTGAGATTGATGTGAGTGGACGACTACCGTATTGCTCTCAAGAGCAGATTTTAATTGCAGAAAATTTTAACATTACTGATGCTGATGACACTGGAATCAATGAATTTTCGGTTCAGATTTCTTCAGGGTACCAAAATGGAGTGGATTTGTTATTCTTAACAGGGTCACATCCTACGATCAATACAACATGGGATGCAACGCAAGGAAAATTGACCTTATCACCAATTGGTTCTAGTGAGATTTTATATACCGACTTGATTCCTGCTGTCAGAGCGATGGCTTATCAAAGTCTTGCTCCTGTGACAGGTGAAAAGTTTTTTTCATTCAATATTGGCGATGCAAATTATCTACCGTCTACAGATCACTATTATGAATATGTTCCAGACGACGGAATTGATTGGGAGTCGGCTCGTGTTGCCGCACAAAATAGAACCTATTTCGGATTGCAAGGATATCTAGCCACGATCTTAACCGCAGACGAAGCTCAGTTGTCTGGAGAACAGGCCGCTGGAACGGGTTGGATAGGTGGATCCGATGCTGCTGTTGAAGGAGTTTGGCAATGGGTCACTGGTCCAGAAGCGGGAACCGTATTTTGGAATGGAGGTGTGAATGGAACCACTCCAAACTTTGCTTTTTGGAATAACAACGAACCGAATAATTTAGGAAATGAGGATTATGCTCACGTGACGGACCCTTCCATTGGAGTCCCAGGTTCATGGAATGATTTACCATTAACTGGAGGTAGTGGACTTTATGTTCCAAGAGGTTATATTGTGGAGTATGGAGGAATGCCAGGAGATCCGTTATTGGATATTTCAGGAAGTACGAGTATTTATATTCCTGAAATTTTGTCCATTACAGCTGGGGAAGGATGCGAAGGTACGTGGGTTACGCTTTCTGCCACGGTTTCTGAAGGAGATGTTTTTTGGTACGATGCACCTGTGGGAGGAAACTTAGTCCATACAGGTGATACATTTCAAACCCCGACATTAAGTGTGTCAACTACCTATTATGTTGCCGCGGCTCCCGTGAATTGTGCCAACACACCAAGATTTCCAGTTGAGGCAGTCATTAACCCGCTACCTGTTGTGAATGATCTTGCTGTATTGCAAGTATGTGACGAAGATGAAGATGGGTTTACAAGCTTCGATTTGACATCAGCAATACCCTCCATTTCAGGAAACTTTGCGGAGGAAACATTTGGCTTTTATCCTGATTTTGCTTCTGCACTCAATCAAGGTGGACAGGTCCCAGATGCAACAAATTATGAAAATGTTGTTCAAACGGTGGATACGGTTTGGGTGTACACGAATAAAATTGCTTATAACTGTCCGATAATTTCAAGATTGGTTATAGAAGTTGTCACTACAGTTACTGAGCCTACTTTTCAAAGAGTGTATGAGGAGTGTGACGATTATGTAGATGTTGATAATGATGACCAAGATGGTATTGCTACCTTTAATTTTAGTGATGCTACCGCCTTGATTGTCGATTCCTATCCAGATGCTCAAGAAGATAATATTGTGGTGACTTATTATGAGTCTTTGGCAGACGCTGATATAGGAATGAATCCCATTCCAGATATCAGTGCGCATAGAAACACCAATTCGCCCAACTCACAACAAATCTTCATTCGGGTGGAGAATTCGGCGAATAGCACCTGTCTGTACACAGGTACTCATATTACCTTGAATGTTTCGACGGTAACAGCCAACACTGTTCCAGACATGGACATTTGTGATGATGATTCAGACGGTGATGACA
>CAZTFN010000173.1:0-8812 GCA_964612905.1 uncultured Flavobacterium sp.
AGAACCCAATTCTTGATTCATTTGAACAGCATTACTGTCATTGTGTACACGAACTCCGCTAAAGTCAGCACCAAATCCAGATTCCATTTCACTTTGTGTTCCTGAATCTAAAGGGCTTCCTCCACCTTTGGAACTACTTAATTGATTCTCAATATTGGAGCCATCATCACCAGCAGAGGTGGATTGCTTTTGCACTACTTCTTCTTCCTCCTTTTCTTGAATTTCCTCTTCTTCTTTGGCTTGTACATCTTCTTCTGGCTGCTTTTGAAGAATTGGTTTTATTTCTGGTTTTGGTTCTGGAGCAGACTCTACTTTAGGTTCTGATTGGGCTTCAATTTCTTTTAACTGAAACAATTCCTTTTCGGGTTTGGCCTGAACTTCCTCCTTTTGCTGCTGAATCTCTTCTTCAGGCTTTTGTTGAATATCCTCTTCTGCTTCTTTTGTTTGTACTTCCTCTTCTTCTTTAGTTTGAACTTCTTCCTCCTCTTCCTTGGTTTGCACTTCCTCTTCGTTCATCTTCTGTAACAAAGGGTTTTCCTTTAACTGAACCCCGGGAGTAATGGGTTCTACCACAGGCTTTTGTTCAATCTCTTGTTTTTGAACATCATCTTCAGTCTGTTTTTGAACAGTAGGTGCTGGAGCTAAAAATGAAGTTGTGTTTTCTTTTCCTTTGGCTACAATTTGATCAGCGGCTTTGTCAGCCTCAACTTCGTATTTATCGCCAGGTTTTCCAACGTTTAACTTGGGCTGTACAAATGCAGTAGAGCTGTCCTTTCCGCCGAAAATGGAGGAATGGTGACTCTTTGCATCTGATGTATTATGTGCTGCAGCCCTTGTAAACATATGCTTTATGCGTTCAACTCGTCAATGATTGTTTTTGCTTTTTGCTGAAATGGGTTTTTATGATTGCTCAACTCGTTGAAGAGTTCTCGTGCTTGATCCGTTTCCTTTATTTCTAACAATACCGTTGCCTTGTAGAATAGGGCTTTAGCATTCTTTTCTTCACTTCCTAAAACTCGATTGAGTTCGTTCAAAGCTTCGTCAAATCGTTTGATAGAAAGCAATGCAATGGCTTTATCAATTCGAGTTGCATGCTGGTTCTCATCAATATTCAAGATAAAATCCCAATGTTTATTCGCCTTCTCAAATTCCGATAAGGACATATGTAATGTGGCAGCTAACTTTCGATATGAAATATTATTAGGTTCTATGCCCAGTGCTCTGTAAATAGATTCTGTCGCTAAACCATAATTCTTATGATGCAATTGAATCCAGCTGATGTAGTAATAGGCAATGTGGTTATAGATATCTTGCTGTGCCACTTCCATCAACAGTTCCATAGCAAGCACATAATTTTTTAGCTGAATATGATCTTTCGCTAGATTGATTTTGAACTGGGCGTCGCTACTCAATTCTGCTAAAATGTAGTTCCATATTGAAATAGAATTTTCATAGTTTCCAGTGAATTGATACAAACTTGCCAAACTCTTGTGTGCAGAAACTGATCTTTGATCTTTTTCAATGGCTTTGATGTACTGTTGTTCGGCCAATCCCAATTCATTCTGATTGGCGTACACATGACCTAAATTCGCGAGATAAGAAGCTTTTTCTGTAATGGAAATTGCTTTTTTGAAGTAGTCTTCTGCCAGCTTATACTCTTTCTCTTGCAAGAACACCATTCCTAAGTTATTGAGGGTTGTGGTGTGAGAGGGCGAAAGCTCTAAAGCTTGTTCGTATTTTCTCTTTGCATCAGAGAACTTTCCTTTTAGGAAGTATTGCACTCCTTCATTGTTTAGTTGTTCAGCATTTGCATTCATATTCTTTTATTTTAAAAAATTTCGTCTTTTACGTCTGAGGCAATGCCCGATGCCATGTCTGGAATATCCAATTCTGGATAGACCAATTCAATATCATCCAACGACATGCTAAAGGCTTCACCTTCTTTATAATTTACTGGGAACTTAATTCCGAATTCGATTCCAGGTCCCCATTCATAGGATGCTAGGTTGGTTCTCCATGTTTCTGATACAGAAAGGAAACCAACTCCTAGAGTTCCGCGTATGAAAGCGTTGATGTCAAACACAAACTTCGGCGATACCAAAATGCTACCCATCGCATTGATTTCTAATCCCGTTTGAGGTGTCCAACCTAGATCTACGGAGGCCAGTGCCTCACCGGCTAACCCAAGACTTCCTGCCAGTTCTATTCCTCCCGTGATACTTGCAATTGCAACACTGGCTCCAATGCTTAAATCGCCTCGCAAGGTCAACCCTGCATCTGCTGGAATGGCAAACTCTCCATGACCTGTTACGGTGGTTTCTTCTTCTCTGTCTGGGTTATACGTAATCTCTGCAGATACATTTCGAATGTGTCCAGGTCCAAATCCAGCGGTGAAATCGAGTCCGCCTCCAATTTGTGCCACCAATCCAATACTCTTCGGACCCAATGGAATTGCGAATAGCGGAATCTCAATAGTAGGAACCGTGAACAAGTTCTTATTGACTTCTTGTCGATCGAAGACATCATATCTTGGAGCGTCCAATCGAGCTGTTACTTCCATTTCTCCATTGGGTAAGAAACGAACTCCTGCTGTGGCAGCCAACCAAGGTGTTAATTGTAACGTGAGGCTTCCACCACCATATACTCGCATGGTATCGTCTGGTTCACCATTCGGTTGACCATCATCTCCAATGGCTTTGTTGGTAGCTCCTAAGGTTATTTCACCACTCAGCATGCCACGAGAATATTGCGCACTTCCTTCTATGGTTAATGCCCCATTTTCATAGGTCACCGTTAGCTGAGAATTAATGCCTGGGATATCAGGTTGCGCCGTTCCGCTGACCATGACATCATAATCCTCTTGACCTGCTTGTTTTGCCAAACGGGCTGAAACATTTCCTCCCGAAATTCCTGGAATGTCTGAACTCAAAGCGAAATCGCCTGTAATAGAAAACCCGTCGTCGCCATAATTAACTTCCATAGATCCTCTTTCGATTCCTGGGATGTCTAGTTCCGCATCTCCAGTTGCTCGGAACTGACCTTCGCTATATTCTGCTGTGATGGTCGCGTTTTTAATTCCTCTTACTTTTCCTTCTGGAATGCCAACTTCTCCACCAATCGTCCAGATATTGTCTTTGTATTCCATGCTAATCTGAGCAGGGTCAAAGAGTTTTGAATCGAAATTAAATTCTCCAGCTAGTTCAAATCCGGCTCCTGTGGAAGCTTGTGCTCGAATACTCCCTTCTCCTACTTGGTTAATGGCAAAATCTGTTTGTCCTTCGAGTCCTAACCCACTTTCGGAACTAGCAAAAATGGTCAATGAAGTATTGGAAATCTCGAATGGAGCAGGAACATTGATGTGTTCTATTGGGAAGGTTTTGGAAACACGAACTTCGCCACTGGAGATAGTAAGTTCAATAGGATTTCCTTCAAAAATTGGAATGGTTGGTAAAATTTCTCCATAGGCTTCAATCCCGTTGGGACCTAAATCAAGTTCTTTGAAATCAACTGGACTTGCTTTCTTAATTCTGAGTCCGTACAAATTGGACTTGATAGATTGTTTGGTTAAATATCCAGCGTACTTAGAACCTTGATATCGATTCACAGTAATGACCTTGTCTTGTTCCCAAGGTTGCCAAGTTTTGTCAGTGGATGGGATATTGATAGACAGTGTTCCTAAGGTTGCGCTATTTTCAGAACCATCAGTAGTATTGAAGTTTTTGGCTGTAATTTTAAATGGATTTCCAAACCATGTTTTTTCTTGACTTGTTACTGAGGTTCCTTCTCCTGTCCATGTGAACTTTTTACCCAAACCTCCGCTTTCATTTGGAAAAATTCGAACTTCTCCTTCACTTCCCAATTCGGAAAGATTTCCTACTTCAATGGCATCCAAATGATCCCCTGCTGCAATCTGCTCTTTGGTCCAATAATCATTGTCAGAGATTTCTGAATCGCCACCACTTTTTGCCACGGCTTGATCAAACACCAAAGTATATTGATTCTTAAAGTGTCCGTCTGAACCTGGATATTGCGCTGAATGCCTTTCTCTAAATGCTGACAACTTATTGGTAATCTCTGCTTTAATATTGACACCGCTATTGCTGTTCTTTCGAGATTCCAAGAGTTCCATGTTCTCCATGGTATTTGGCCATGAAGCCGCACCCCAGTTGGCTAATTGCAACTCTACAATATGATCTACATCATAGCTATTGTATTCTTTGTTCTTTCCCCAAACGGGTGTAGAGAGTTCTTTGGTGATGGTATCTAAACTTCCAATGTAGGAAGGCATGACACTGCGACCGCCAATGTTGGCTTTGAATACATGTACCGTACTTTGTGTTGGGGCTTCCTGATATTGATCTTGATACATCTGAGTCAACTTCGTTCTCATTTGAGCTGTACTGATCTGTTCTTTCCAAACCCCATTTCGCTGATTGGTAGAACCACGTGTATAGTTGTTCTTTCTCTTGAGTGGTTTTTTAGAATTGTACAAAGCTCCTCGATGACCTAAAAGTTTGAATCCTGGAATTCCGATTTCGCTGAACGTGATGGTTTTTGCCGCTTCGTCTAAGACTCCCGTTTCTGGCTGCATCTCAACAGTTTCAGGTTGAGCAGCATCTGTTGTTACTGGAGTTTCCTCAGCTTTCTGAATTGTTTTGGGTTGTACCGAGGGCGATGCTCCTTGTTGCACAGTATGTGTGAGTTCGTGTGCTAATAAGTGTTTGCCAGAATCAGATCGAGGATTGTATTTTCCTTCGTTGAAATAGATGTCGTTTCCATTCGTGAATGCCTGCGATCCTAGTTGATTGTTCATATCGGCAGCATTGCCATCGTTATGCACACGAACACCACTAAAATCGGTTCCAAAGCCTGACTCCATTTCATTCTTGGTTTCTGAGTCCATAGTACGCCCACCGCCTTTGGAAGCGCTGAGTTGATCTTCAATTCCTGAAGCATTTTTATTTGAAGGTCCTGATTTGGCCTGAACTGCTTTTTCGGTTGCTAAGCTCGTCGAAGTATCATTCTCTTTCTCTTGAATTTCGTCTTCTTTGGTCTGAACTTCTTCTTCAGGTTGTTGTTGAATCGCTTGCATTGGTTTCAACTGAACACCAGGTGTAATTGGGTCCACGACAGGTTTTTGTTGCACCTCTTCCTCAGGCCCTTTCTTTTGAACTTCTTCTTCAGTCTGCTTTTGCACCGTTGGTGTAGGCGGTACAAATGGAGTTTGACTTCCTTTGGCAACAATCTGATCCGCTGCCCTGTCTGCTTCTACCTCGTATTGATCTCCTGGTTTTCCAGTCTTGAGTTTGGGTTGAATAAATCCGTTCTCCTGCTGACCAAAAAGATTACTTTTTAGTCCAGCATTGTTGGTATTTACTTTTGGGGAAAACAATATTTGACAGTTTTATATGGTTAATTACTGATCCCTAATCACAGATTTTTGCATGTATTTCTGATTGAAATAGTTTCTTGTTTTAGGGTTCAGTGTTTGAATCTTTTGCAATTGATCTCTAGAAATGACGATAGAATCTGAAGATTTCTTTTGCACAATTTCTTTTTGAAGAGTTGCTGCCTGCTTAATATTTTCAAAACTAGAAATGTGTTGTTGTCTCAATGTTTCGCTTTCATCAATCGTAGCTTCTTTTTTGATTCCTTTTTCTGCGATTTCGATGGCTTTCTGAGAGTTTTCTGTTAAGACATATGCTTCACTCAATTGAATCAAATCATCAGGAGAAGAAGATCGGCTTTCCATAGTAGGAAGTAACTTTTCCAAATTGGCAAGTGCCGTGGTATCATTCGGATTCTCGCGAACTTGATCCTTATATTTTGTGAATGCTATTTTGTCATTTTCAATTCGTACTTCTTGAATGCTTGGGTAACCAATCATGATGATAGACACCACAAAAAAGTAAAGTAGTTTTTTGATGTTTTCACCTTTATAGAGCAAATATGCCAGAGCGACACATAGCAACATAAAGAGAAAAATTCCTAGAAATAGGAGTACGATTTCGTAGATGTATAAGTTGTTGAATAGTTTTTCCATGATACTTTTAGTTTTTGAGTTTGAGTCTATTTATCAGTGCTTCCGCCTGAAGCGGCTTCCACTTTCCATGGAATTATAGGTAATGACAATAGTTGTGGAGGTTCTCCACAGTTTGGCTTTAATATTCCTTTGAAGCCCAATCCTTTTAAAATTCGAGGGTAGTCCTTTTTCTCCCATGCACAGGTCTCTTTCCAGACTTCATACTTCAATCGAGAATCCCAATACCGAACCAGTGATTCTACATGATTGTGTAAAAGTTGCTCCGAAATGGGTACGGGTGAGCTTTTAGAAGGTAATCTTGACAAATCTTTCATCATTTCTTTTTGAATTCTCTTTGTAACTCTTCTATAAATGACGAAATGGTGCTTTGCATGTCTTTTAATTCTGCCTATTAAAGTCATGTACTGACCTTTAATCTCATCATTTGGATGATTCTTAGCATTTCTCTGCAAGTCTTTAGAAATTTTATATTCAAAAGATGAACCAGATAAATCATAACCCACACTCTCTACATAACTGTGCATGACACCATCGACATCAATACTATTGCATAGAATTGGACTAGAAGATTTAATGTTAAAATCAGCATTCTCAAGGGCTTTAAAGTTCTCGGAATTTTCTACAAATTGAGGCTCTGGAGTTTCAGGCAAGTTCATATTTAGATTCACTTTGACCGATACTGATTTTCCAGCACCCTTTTTTCCTACTGACGTTTTATCCTGTCGCTGCACATTTGGAACTTCCTTTTTGGCAACCGCTCCTTTCTGTTGAATCGTATGTGTGAGTTCGTGTGCAAGCAAATGTTTTCCTTCTTTAGAATTCGGATTGTATTTACCGTCACTGAAATAGATATCATTTCCATGCGTAAAGGCTTGAGCTCCAATATCTTTACTCATATTTTGAGCTTCGGCATCATTGTAAATACGAACATGACTGAAATCGGCGCCAAATCCTTGTTCCATTTCCGCTTTTGTATCTGCGTCCAACTTCTGTCCTCCACTTCCATTTCTAAGCTTCTTTTCAATACCATTAGCATTCTTTTGATGACCACTTGATTTCTTCTGCACTTCCTCTTCTTCTTTCGCTTGCGCTTCTTCATCTTCTTTTGCTTGTGCTTCTTCGTCTTCACCTTTCTTTTGAACCTCTTCCTCCTCTTTGGCTTGAGCTTCCTCCTCGTCTCCTTTTTTCTGTACTTCTTCTTCCTCCTTAGCTTGCGCCTCTTCTTCGTCGCCTTTCTTCTGCACTTCTTCCTCTTCTTTAGCTTGAGCAGGTTCTTCTTCTTCTTTTCGCTGCAACTTGGCTTGTGCATTTTCCTCTTCAGAAGCGCCCATTTTTTGCACTAATGGAGTTATGGATGATGCCAAAGGTTTTTGTTGCACTTCTTCTTCACCCTCTTTCTTTTGAATGGCACCATCACCTTTTTTATTATTCACGACCTTATCTGCCATATTATCGGCTTCTACCTCATATTTATCACCCGGTTTTCCCATGTTCAATTTTGTTTGAACTGTGGGCTTCAAAAACTGGTCGCTTGATTCTTTCTTTTGAATCGGTTGCTTTCTATATCTTCTTCGTCTCATAAGGTTGTCTTTTTTTTACCAATCAGTGAATAGTAGGTAGTCCAGCCAAGGCAATCGGCTAATTCCGACGTTCCATGGTAATTTGTCTAAGAGTATGTCTTGTACTTTTCTTTCTACCGTTATTTTGGGGTTTGCTTCTTTGAAGCTAATCTTTCCAAAACGTTGTAAAAATTCGCCTCGCAATAAATCAGGAGATGCATTTTTTAATACCCCCCAATTGGCGAGAACTGCTTCCAGCAATTCTTCTGCGTTCGCTTTTAATTCCTCTGATAGTGGAATGGTTCTTTGAATGGGTTCTTCAATAGGAACTCCACAAAGTACTTTTTCAAAGAGCATATTATTCTCAAACTGTTGTTCTTGTTTTGTTGCCAGATAATGCAGCAAATGAACCGCTAGGTCCTTATTGCAAATCTTATTTTCATCATCTAAGAGTTCACAATGCTTGAAAAAATCTTTCAAATAAGGATGTAATAGAATGAGGCCTGCATTGTTGATATGAAGTTCGCCTTCAATTTGATGCGCTTTTTGTTCACTTACAATGCTTTCTAGCTCTTTAAAAAGTACACGATCTTCTTTTTTAATTAATTCATTAAGGGATTCTTGCATCTCTAAAAGTGATAGATCTTGAGATTCATTTGTTCGACTTTCTTCGTCGAGTCTGTTCTTTTCTGAGATATTATTTACGGTTTCAACTTGATTTGACTCATTAGAAATTATGTTGTCTTTATCCGTTAATTTTACTCTGTTTTGATCCTGAATTTCTTCTTGTTCGGGAATGGATTCTGACTCTTTGGTATTTTCGTTTGAACTGTCATCACTTATATGAGAGTCTTCAGCCTTCATGGTTAATTCTTTGGCTTCTTCTTCGGAATGCTTAGTTGTATCTGCGGTATTCTGAGTAAGTTTGACAGTTTGATCGTCATCATAAATGATATCGAGTTTTTCAAGTTGATCAAATTCAGTAATTGTAACTTCTCTTTGATCTTTATTCTGAGTAAGCTGAGAATGATCTTTGGCCTGAACCTTTAACGGATTCAACAACCTTTCATTGATTTTTAATATCTCAATAGCTTGTTTGGCTTGTTTGATATTGGCAGACTTATTTAAAATATCTATGACAACTTCTACAAAAGCTCTAGCACTCGTATTGAACACACTTTGTTCCGAAAGTTTTTCCGTCAAATGGAAG
>CAZTFN010000174.1:0-8792 GCA_964612905.1 uncultured Flavobacterium sp.
TACCGATTTGGATGTTTTAGCCACATTACGTAGATCAGGAAAACCGTATGAACTCACTCCTACTGAATTGATGAAGTCGGTATTGATTACTTCTGGTGCTATGACCGCATTATTGGATCGATTGACTCGACTCAAACTCATCTCACGAGCTTCTCATCCGAATGATGGAAGAGTTAAATTGGCTCGTCTCACCACCAAAGGAAAAAAAGTCATTGATCAAGCAATTGAAATTCGCTTTCAAGAAGCCACCGATGCTTCTCAGGGTTTGTCTGAAACTGAACAACAGCAACTTACAGTACTATTGAAGAAATTACTGAATTCACTCAAGTCTAACTTATAGCACTATTTATCAACAACATATGGAATCCCGTAAGGAAATTCTACTCCTTTTTCCTAATATCGAATGTTATTGTATTAAGGATGAATTCTTACATCCAAAAGTCCATGTAAAAACCCTTCTCGTTCTAGAGAAGGGTTTTTCTTATGAAGAGCAAATTACGAACGATAAGTTTAACTTAAAGTCCCAATGTTTTGATAAAATTGTTAGAGAATACTTCTTGCATCTCTGTTGAAAGTAACTGTGCCCTGGCACTTTTCCAAGCATGGATACTATCCGTATCGAACATATAATCTAGCAAACCTTCGTGCTCCCAATAGGCATTTTTTCCCCAGTGTATGGTAAACTCGATATTGTTTTCTTGTAGTACTTCAATCATCATCCTCGCAATATCCTTCATGCCAGGAATTTTATTGTTCCCTTCCCAAGTAATTCCATTGATCTCAATCATACTTGTAATTGGAAATTTGGTAAATCCAAGTGTAGCCTTTGTCTGCTTGACAAATCGCATGGCAAAAATTCCTGGAACGGGTCCTTTTTCCACAGTAAGATTCCCTAATAATTCCATTGTTTTGGAAGCATTGCTATGATCTACACCAAAGGAAATGGCGTAGGCAGGTCCTTTGTATTCTGAATCCCAAAAGATTTCATATAACTTCCCTGTAACAACTCGTTCTAAATCTTTGACTGGAAGTACTGTAGTTTCTAATGCTTTTACCAATAGTGGAATCGCTTTTGGTAATTTCTCAGCGATTTTCACAAACACCCAAATCAACTCCTTATACAAGGATTGTTTGATCACAGGAAATGGATCTGGATAATCAATGGTATAATCTTTCTTGTACATGAATTCTACAATGTACTCTGGATCATCGCTGTATTGGTTTACAAATACTTTGTAATGATAAGGTCGTAACGGTTTTCCTTCGGCATCCACTTCTTCTGGAATGATCACAGGTCCGTCTTTAAAATTCATGCTATCTGCCAAAGCTAAGGCTTGTTCTTTCGGAATCTTACGAATGTAACGTTTCAATAAAAAATGGTCTTCCGCTTCAATAACAACTCCATGGATGAATCCAAAAGATCCTAATCCGACCAATGCTGCGTTGAATATTGCATCATCTCGAATGACCTTAGCATTAATTCGCTTGGCAAATGCGTTTGTCAGAGCAGGTTTAGAAGCTCTTTCTATATAGACGTTATCTTCAGGATTTGGTCCCGTAATCAGATTCAATCCCACTACGAAATCCTGTACGGCACCTGCATCCAATCCAGAACCGTGAACTCCTGTGGAAATACACCCTGCAATAGTTTGACCATTACTGGCTCCTGTTGCCTTGATGGATTTTCCAAAATCATCCAAATACTCTGAGATCTCTTTGATGGTTCTTCCACTTTCAAAGAAGAATAGATTTTCTGTCAGATAATCGGTTTCATGATGACAATCTTCAGCTTCTACCTTGTATTTCAAGTTCATAAAACCATTGAAATGCATGCTGTCTTCTTGATGTGCAATGCTACTCATGGACCAGCTAGATCCTAAGCCTCGAAACCCTTCGTTTTGGTCAACAGCAAGTTGAATCAATCGATGTATTTCTGTAGCAGCGTCATTGTACAGTTCAAACGTACCCAAAGTTCTATCTCTCGATAATTTTGTAATGTACATTCGTTTTAAATCAAAAGGGCCATTTTCATGAATGGTATCCCATTTTTGACCGTCGTAGTTTACAGTTCTTGTCTTTGCCATGATCTTATCTTTCGTCTTTCATACATACATAAATCACCTTCATCTTTCTTTTTCTTCCGAAAGTGATGGCACTTAACAACAAACCTCCAAAGGTATTTCTATATTCTACGGAATGTAATTTTCCTGATTCACAAGCATCATTTGATTTTACTAAATAATCGAAGCTTTTTGAGGTCACGCTCAGTTTGATGACTGTGTCTAACTCAACAACTTGAATTCTTCTGTATTTGTCCTTGCGCTGACTTGTGGGGTCTGGCTGTGGAGCTCCCTCTGTACTTACCAATCGGACGCTATAACAAGAAGATAGCATGAGTATGCAAGTGAGGACGAAGAAAAACTGCACAAATTTTTGATGGGAATTTTTCATGGTGATAAATTTGATCTCAATTTATTAAATATAAGACTTTTAAGATAAGGAAATTACCCCTAAAAGCGCTGCGTTTTTCTGTATTTTAAAATGCGGAAATCTGCATTTTTCATTGATCATTGATCAATTAACAGTTATCAGGGAAGAATTATCAATTCATAGATGATATTGATTATTCTAAAGAGTTTTTCCTTCTTTCATATACTCTTTTCTAATTCCCTCGATTAAGAATTTTTCCTTGATGATGTTCTCTCCAGCCGCCAAGGTTTTCAAACAGGCATATTGAATGATATTGACAATATTCGCACCTGTAATCGCATATTTTTTCGCTAGATTTTCTAGTGATAAAGATTCTTCGAGATCGATACCTTTTGGCAAGTTGTTTTTCCAAAGTTTGAAACGTTCTCTGGATGTTGGAATCTCAAATTCAATGATGGATTGAAAACGTCTGGTAAAAGCAGTATCGATATTATTCTTAAAGTTGGATGCGAGAATCACAAGTCCAGGATGGGCTTCAATTCTTTGGAGTAAATAGGAAACTTCCTGATTGGCATACTTGTCATGAGCGTCGCGAACATTGGTTCGTTTTCCGAAGATCGAATCGGCTTCGTCAAAGAAGAGAATCCAGTCTTTGTTGATTGCTTTATCGAATAAGCTTGATAAATTCTTTTCGGTTTCTCCAATGTATTTGGATACAACCATGGACAAATCGATTCGATATACATCTTTATTGGTGTATTTCCCTAATAAAGAGGCTGCCAAGGTTTTTCCTGTTCCCGGCGGACCAAAGAACATCACACGATACCCAGGTTTGATGATTCCTTTCATGTTCCAGGTATTTAATAAAGTTTCATTGTGATCCAACCAAGTTTCGATTTCTATGACTTCGTTGAAAGTCTTCTTTCTTAAAATCAAATCACCCCACTCCATCTCAGTGCTGATCAAACTCGCTGGGAAATCCTGACTCAACTGAGGTTTCACTGTTTTTCCTGTAGTGACTTTGGCAAAACATTCTTCATCCAAGATGAGACGTCCACTCATTTCAGGTTCTGAGGATGGAAGTCGTTCTATGGTGATGTCTTTGTTCTTGATCAACTTGGACCTATTATCCAAAAAATTTAGAATGACAATGCGTCCTTCAATATCGGTTCCACCTAGAATATAAAGTAGTGTTTCCGCAGTTGGTAAAATCCCACGATGGTTCTTCCCTTTGATACCACCAAACTCCGCAAACTCGCCACCATTGGGCAAGAACTCCGACAAGATTCCATTCAAAAAACTAGGATCTAGTTTCGGAATCAAGGTCAATAGCAACAAGGCAATATCCTCATTTTGAAGTTTTCTACGTTTGATATACTTGGCTAAATGCGAGTTGTTGTTCTCCAAACTCAACACTGGAATGGGCAAATCTTGATTGTTCAATTCTTTTGCCAAACGGTGTTTGATGAGTTCTTTGAGGTATGTGAATATTGGGTTCATAGTGATATCGTATTAATTTCCTGTTGGTGGATTTTTCTTTAAATCATAAACTGCTTCTAATTGAGTATTGATCTTTAGAGGTGTAGAAATTTCATTGGGTAGACTTAAAGCATTTATATAATTTTGAAAATTATCTTCGAGGTTCGTTTCATTTTCTATTTTCTTTCTTAAATAAAACTCTCCTGCATCTTTACGCAATACGGTGACTGTATTTTCCAATGTTTTTAGCTCGTTATCTCCTGTAGGTGCCTGAAAAGATGATGCGGCAATAATGGCAGTTAAATATGCTTTATCAGATTGATTTATAATTGTAGACAATTTAGATAAATTAAAAGTTGGTATTTCCAAACGCTCATTTTTTATTGTAGCCAATATTTCTTGGAAATTAGAAGCTGGTGTATCTAACAAATGTTTTAGTGGAATAAGCTTTTGTAAAATTTGGTTCTTTTCAATTTCATTAATACCACTAGCTTTTGATACAAGAGCACTCTTAATATCTGCGTACAATGATTCTGCTTTTTGAATGGTGTCTACTACTCTACTTACAACACTGGATAAGTCCGCAGAATAGAATTGGATTTGATTCACAAATTGTTTATTCTTCTTGTGGTTAGTAATGTGTAAAATATTTGTTCTTAGATCTTCAGAAGCCTTTGTAAACACATTAAGATCAATACTATTTCCATTATCTTTTTTATGAAGCATTGCCTTAAACAAAGGCACGGCTGCTTCCTTAATCTTTTCTTTTAAAGCAGTCACTTTAGTGGCAAGATCCGAAGTTGGAAAATCTTTATAACTCTTTGATTGAATAAAGTTTCTATTCAACATTACATTATTTGGGGCTATTTCATTGGCTGAAAGACTTAAAAACTGAGCTTTGGATTGATTGGTGGTGTTATATCTTACCTTTTTACCTACGGTTTTCTCAAAAAACTCTCCTATATCCGTAACACTTGATACCTTGGAATAAAATTGTTTAATTACGGCTAAACGATCTATTTCGTATTCTTCAAAAGAAAGAAAAGTAGTTCGTTCCTTCACTCCTAAATTCGACTTCTTTTCTGTGAATTCTTTTTTCAGTGTTTTAAATTCTGGAGTTGTTGAAATATCCTTTACCCCTGTGAGTAATTGTAATTCTTCCATTACAGTGTTATCCTTTGAATAAAAATCTCCCCAGCTTAGGTTTGGATCTGACTGTAAACGACCATCCATTTTTTTTCGAATATTAGTCATCACATTAAGATTGTCCTTGCTGTTCTCAAGAATCCTCAGGTCGGTTTGTGCTTTAATTATTACAGGGCTGGTAGCTATTTTATTCTCATTCTTTTTCTCAAGTTTCCAACTTGTTTTCTTTGTTTTATCTCCTTCACCTTTATACTCCCATTTATATATTTCTGCTGTTATTTGAGTCGGAATCATTGCATCTTCCGGAATTCCGCCAATTTTATTTTCATTGGTCTCTTGTGGAACCGCTTGTTTCCCATAGGTAACTTTTACATTGTACGAGATCACCTCATTTTTTTCTAATACCGCTTGTTTGGCCTTATTTTCTATTTTACTCTCCATATCAGGAGTATTTTTCGCGGAAGGTATAGGCGTCAAGTTATTA
Organism: uncultured Flavobacterium sp.; assembly: GCA_964612905.1. GTDB lineage: Bacteria > Bacteroidota > Bacteroidia > Flavobacteriales > Flavobacteriaceae > Polaribacter. The sequence goes on from CAZTFN010000174.1 coordinate 5,540, forward strand.
GGATCGGCTCCTGTACCAAATAGTTTGTGATTTAATAAGTGAGCAGCAGCAACATCTCTATTATTCTTTCTTAATCTCTTGTATAATTCAGACTTACCTTGAGACGTAGGTTGGCTTCCCGTGGTGTTCGAAGGACCTTTTAAGGACAAAAGTGGAGCATCCATTTCAAGTCCATCTGTTGTTGTAATGTTCTTGGTATTCCCTCCTTCATTGACTTGATATGTTCTTGGTAACCCTGGCTTATAGGTAACATCATCAGAAGGTGGTCTTTCTTGATTAGAATCTTCAAGCAGTTTACCATCAACAATTTCAGGTAATTTGGCCAGTTGTGTTGAAACTTCTACTAGTTTTGCCTTAATGTCATTCCCCATTGATTCGGAATAATTTGTCTTTTTCTTACCAGGAATTACCTGACCTGCATCATCTCTCCTAGCAAAAACCAATTCTATTTGATCTACTATTTGTTCAATTGTTTCTATAATCTTTTTTAGGCCATTCAAATAATTTTGATCGAACCTGTCTTTTAAACTTTCCTCAGTAGTAATTACCTTTTGAATTTCTTGCACATAGGCAGTAATATGTTTTGGAACACTCTTCCTGTATAAAACAATTTCTTTACCCTTCAATTCAAAATCTAAATTGTGTGTCTTTTTATCTTGATTTGTAAAAGGCACTTTCATTGCCAAAACCTTATCTACCAATTTTTTGCCTTCTGGATCTAGTTGATCTTTATCAACACCTTCACCTTCCACTCCAGCTTTCCCTTTTCCTTTTTCTGTTTGATCTTTGTCTCCAACATCCAATAAGTAATCCCAAGTGGTTTTCCCATCAATTACCTTAGCAGACTCAATAATTGGGTGTGCTTTTGCCCAAACAGATATCATATCTTTTGCCTTGGCTTCTTCTGTTTTTTGGTCCTTGTCAACAATCTTCTCTTCTCGCTTCTTCAAATCAGTCATGGCAGCATCGATCAATTTCTTGCGTTCTGCTTCGCTCATGGTTTTGATTAGTAACAAGTTCTTAGTATTGTCTTGTTTCTTGTGTTTTACGTAAACCGTTACTTCTCCATCTTTCTCGCTCTTAATGGTTACTTTCTCCAGTCCATACTTGCTCTTTACCTTCTTCATCTTAACCTCTACCACGGCTACTGTTGGCTTCGGATCGGCTTTTTCTAGTTTGGACAATTCATCCAATCCGCGTAAGTATTTCTGATCGTCAGAAAGATTCTTCAAGTCTTCTTCTTTCTTGCTGTTTGGTGGCAATCCTTTTCCATCACCTGTGGCTTTTGGATCTTTTTGTTGATCTCCTCCTCCTTTGTCCTCGAATTTTCCTTTTGGATTCTGATCGGATTTACCCATCTTCTTCGGTGGTGGGTCTGCCATGACATCAGCCGTAAATTTATCTGGATCGAATTCTACAGGAGCAAATTTCAATTCAGGTGGTTCCTCTGATCCTACCAACCAATCCATATCCGCACCAATTCCCATGCTATCGCCAATTGGATATTGAACTTCACCAAGCGGATAATCTTCCCTTCCATCAGGTGCTGGTGACCACCATGGACTGTCTAATTCGTAGAATAAAGAACCTGTCAACTGTAAGAACAACTGAGCTGCTGCTTCAAAATGTCCTTTCAATCGCGATTCACCTACTTTTCCTCCTTCTGGCGACTTTTGTTCTTTGTATTCAAAAGTTGGTGTGGCTTCTGCATATGCTTTGATTCCTGCAGCTGCCGTTACTGCAACTCCCGCTTTTACATCGTGACCTAATAAAGTAACTCCTACTCCTGCTTCGGCTTTCAATCCAAGAATCGCAAAGGCGTTGATACCTAAAGTTCCTGTAATGCTAAAGTTTTGTAATACACTCGGGTCTGTGGAATAGGTTCCGGTAAAGGCAACATCTTTCAATACCAATGGACCGAATCCAGCGTTCATAAACATTCCGATACTGGCGAATAAGAATACCTGACCTACCAATGGAATTCCATAACCTGCACGGATCTCAACATCAAACAGATCATGTTTGATACCGCGTTGTTCCATCAATTCGATCTCATTAGGAACAGAGATGGTTCCTACAATCGTCACTTGACCTTTGTTGTCAATTCCGATATTGGCAGTTCCTTGCAACCAAGGTGTGATCGTTGCTTCCACAGTTCCCCAACCGGCTAGCACTTGATTTCCTTTAGTCTTCTTGACTGGAGCAGCTGCAGGAGCTTGTGCTTCGGCTTCCATGGTTTCTACACCCAAGGCCGCATGCATCATTTGTTTGGATTTGGATTCGTCCGTGACCAATAGAGTGATTTCTCCAGAGAACTTATCGGAACTCATTCTTCCAGTACCTTGAATGGAAACGATTCCTTCTTCGTATTCTATGGTCAACGTCGCTCCTACATTGGCAATGTCAGCATTAATGCTAGCTTTTCCAGCTAACTGTCCTTTTTCATCGCGCTTTAAATTGAACTCTCCCTCGGCCAATCCAGCCACAGAAACGGTTGATGTTACGTCAAACATGAACGCTGAGTTGGTAATTCCGAGGCTTCCTGAAGCTTCAATATACCCATCAACACCCACGGAAATTTCATTGGCTTTGAAGTTGAGTCCGCCATTTTCAAACTTGTTTTCCAATCCGCCCGTATTGATCTTGTCAATTCCCAAGAACCCCATAGTTTCCAGATTCTTATTGACAGAATCGATGATTCCTAAAGCATTGGTAGTAATGGGATCATTTCCATTTCTTACGCTTAAGAACCCAGAAGTAGTTTGTTCATCTCCAAAGTTGTTCAATACCAGAATTGGGAAAATTTGAGCATCTTTTAATGGATTCAAGAAATCCATTCCTTGAATGTCTAAGTATTTCTTCGTTTTGGAAGCCAACTCAAATTTTTGGTCTTCACCTTCGGCTGGCTTTCCTAACTTTTTAAGGCTGATTATTCCTTTGTATTCACTTCCTATTTTGACACTGACATCATAGGATTTCTCTTTAGAATTAGCTTCAATATAATCCTTCCAATCTTGAGATAGTTTGAGTCCTTGGGTTAAATCAATTACTGTGGTGGGTGCACCGGGTTTGGTAGCTTCCTGCGCGGGTTCTTTTTGAACAATGCTACTTTGCTGAACCGTATTACTTGGTGATGCTCCTTGTTGAACTGTATGCGTTAACTCATGTGCCAATAAGTGTTTTCCCGAATCTGAGTCAGGATTGTACTTCCCTTCATTGAAGTAAATGTCATTTCCATTCGTGAAAGCCTGAG
>CAZTFN010000175.1:0-8753 GCA_964612905.1 uncultured Flavobacterium sp.
AACCAAAGAAACGCAGTACGGTGAAGTGTCAGGAAATACTGATGGAACCTTTACAGATATAGGAAGCGACAAGAGAACAACGGACATCACCTACACCAATAATACAACTGATTACATTGTAGGACTGCCAACCAATCAAACCCTGAAGAACAACTCAGGAGTAAAAGAAGCTGAAACTGACTTTAGCTACGATACCGATGGAAACCTATTAACTCAATCACAGTGGATTTCAGGCTCAAACTACACTGATACAACCTACACCTACAACAGTTACGGTCTTCCACTTACCGAGACTGATCCGTTGAACAATACAAATACTTATGTGTACGACTCACATACAATGTATCCTGCAACGACTACCAATGCAGAGAATCATATAACAAGTTATACCTACGACTACTCGTCTGGAAAAGTAGCTTCAATGACTGAGCCGAACGGAAAGGTGATACAGTATGATTATGATGCACTAGACAGGCTCGTTGAAGAAGAGCAGACTTTTGAAAATGGAAGTACCCAAACAACGCGAGCGATTTCATACAACACATCAGCTCAACCACAGTACCGAAAGGAAACTCTCTACCGTTCTAGCTCAGACTCTCAAGACATCTACACCTACCTCGATGGCTTTGGAAAAACCATTCAAACCAAACAAGAAATGGATTCAGGATGGCTCACACTTGATACCGTGTATGAAAATATGGACAGGGTTGAGAAGCAATCACTTCCATACGAAACAAGCTCATCTTCAAATTCAGGTGCTACGTCAAATAGTAACTTGATGACAAGTTTTGTGTACGATCCGCTTGGACGAGTTACCTTAAGTACCAACGCAAAGGGAACTACCACAACCGATTACAATGGTTTTGAAACAACCGTTACCGATGCGGAGAATAATGAAAAAGACCTCATTACCGACGCCTTTAAGAACCTTGTTCAGGTAAACGAATATAACGGAAGTTCAACGTACACCACCGAGTACGACTACAACGCTCAAAACCTTCTGACCAAGATTACCGATGCAGAAAATAACGTTCGTAACATAGCTTACGATGGACTTGGAAGACGAACATCATTAGAAGATTTGCACGATGCTTCTGACAGTACCTTTGGAACATGGAGCTTTGTGTATGATGATATCAACCTGACTTCACAAACTGATCCGAAAGGAACCACCACGTCGTACACCTACGATGATATTAATAGGGTATTGACCGAGGACAATAGTTCTACCGTTGGTACTGATATTATTTACAGTTACGACAGTTGTACCTTCGGAAGTGGAAAGCTCTGTAGCGTAACGACTCCTAATGTAACAACAAGTTACACCTACCTCAAACAAGGGTTAGCTGATACTGTCACTAAACTCATTGATGGAGTTAACTATGTCACCAACAATGACTACAACCGACAGGGACAAACTACGAAAGTAACACATCCAAATAGTTCATACACTGAGTATGAGTACAACACACGAGGCTTGGTAGATAACATACTGTACAACGGAACTTCTCTGGTAACTGCTGATTACGGAGTACATGGACGACCAACGAACTTCTCTCACAGTAATGGAGCTACTTCAACGCTGACCTACGATGCAAACGAGCTCTACGAGCTTACTGGCAAGACAACAACATCGGCAGGAGTAGATATCCAAGACCTCAGTTACAGCTACGATGATGTTGGAAATATTACTCAGATTGTAGATGCTTCGGCTACGGATACCGCAAAAACACAGACCTTCACTTACGATAACCTGTACCGATTAACTCAAAGCGTAGTAACTAACTCAGCAAACAATGCTGACTACACACGAAATTACACGTATTCACCGATTGGAAATATCACGGCCTTTAATGGAGTAACGTATACCTATACTGATAATGGATACAATAATCCTCATGCCGTTACAGGAGTTGGAGCAAATACCTATACCTACAACAACAACGGAAACCTAACCTCGGACGGTACCTGGACTCATACATGGGATTACCGAAACCGACTTTCTTCTTCTACCGATGGACTTAGCACTTCGAGCTACGAGTACGATCATGAAAACATGAGAACCAAACTCGTAGAGGGAAGTGATACTACGATTTACCCAAGTACTGACTACGAGCTACTGAACGGAAATGCAAAAGTCTCACTATCACTTGGTGAAACCCTCGTTGCAACTGACGATAATGGAATCATCAATCATGTTCACACCGATCATCTTGGGGGAACCAATATTACTACTGATACACTAGGCGCAATCACTCAAACACTTGATTACTTCCCATTTGGAGATACCAGAATTGATACAGGAACAGATAATGAAACCAAACAGTTCACGGGTTACACTAAAGATGCCTCGACTGGATTGCACTACGCAGGGGCACGTTACTATGCTAATGATATTGGACGGTTTATCTCTCAGGACCCTGTGGCACTTGCTCTTGGAGATTGGAATATGATTCAAGAAAAAACAAAAGGGGATGTAAAAACCTATCTTTCAAGTCCGCAAAAACACAATATTTACAGTTACGCATTTAACAACCCAGTTAAGTATGAGGACGACAATGGAGAATTTGCTCTCTTGACTCAGTATGCTTCCATTGCTTCTTACAAGAGCACCACAGAATATGCAGGGGGTATACTTCATCAAAATGGGTATGGGGCAGCTGCAAGTCAACTATCAAGTGAGAATAGTAATTGGGATTTTGCAATCTCAAGACCAGAGGTCTCAGGATTTTTTGGAGTTGGTGGCGCATCAGCAGCCGCTGCTTCAACGGGTCTAACAGGAATAAAAGCATTTGGGAAAGCGGCAGCACTAGCTAATTCGGGAGCTTCTCTATCACAAGTAGCAGGACAAGCAGCTTATGGTTCATTTGCTATTCATTCAGCAACTCAAATTATTCCAAAAGCAGGTGACTTACTCTCATCGCTATCTAACCTTGAGAATGGACAAAAAGGAGCAGGTGCAAATGTTTTGAAAGATAGTGCTCTCTTGTTCGGAACCTCAGCTCTTCCTCATAATGTTCAATCTGCATGGGAGATTAGTTCAACTACGTTTGAAACCCTAGATAGTATCTTTCCAAAAAAAGAGACAAATAAAAAAACAGACGAAAATCAAACAAGGAAAAGGAAGAAAAAAGATAAGTAATAGGATATGTTAATTGTCTACTATATTTTAGGAATTATAGTTTCAGCTTTGATTTTACTGTTTACAATTTCCCTTGAGAACAAACAAAAAAAAGAAAAGTTGCTCAAGAAAATAAGAACAGCCAAAAGTGAAATTCCTATCATACAACATTGGGACGAAGAGAGTATGCTAACGCTATTCCAACAAAGATTCTTTTTAGCGAGTATTATGACTTTGGGTATATTGACTTTCGTTCTTTTTGAATATTTAATCTAGTATATGAATAATGAGAAAAATCTAACAGTAGGAATTATGATAGGGCTTTTTCCTCTTGCCTATCTAATCTTTTCACAAGGACTTGATGCTCTATTTCAAGTAAAATATTGGGTTCACTGGGGATTTATTATTCTTTATGGAGCAAGTATGGTTTACCTTGGCGTTCAACTTTTAATTATCAATCATGGAGGAGTTGATAATCTAATGAAAAAACAGTTTAAAGATATAACCTACTCGAATAAAGAGCCTACCAAAGAAGAAAGTAAGCTAAATCAGAAGAATTTGTTGCCGATAGTATCAATAGTTATTGGATTAGCAACACTATCATTTATGCTTGCGTAAAAAACACCTATCACTAGGTGTTTTTGCTTGACTACTCATCAGAGAGCCAAACTTTTTGGGCTTTTTCAAAACCAACCCATTTATGGTCTTTATCGTATCCACGACATGCAAGTTCAAAACGTATCATCTTTTTAAGAGGTACTTTTTTCGCTAGTATAAAGCGTAATAACTCTCCATCTAGCACTTGAAACGCTCCACGAATTTCCTCCCAATGTTTTAATGGGTCTTCATCCATTCCGATAGTAGTCATATGCTTGTACGTCATCTCACTGTAATCGGAGGGTAAGGGTTCAAAGTGCTCTCCTTCAAACATAGAATGATCGGGATGAGCTAAAATATATCCGCCTTTCACACTCTCTATGACTCCTACTCTGTAATCAGTAGTTCTGTGGCGAAAGTTAATCCACACAGCTTCATCTAAAGCTTTCTGTAGATTATTTCTTTTGTGAGGTTCCTTTGCCATTTGAATTGGGTTTAACAGGTTCTTTCTTTTCAGACTTTTTATTACCAATTTTCAGCGAAGATTCTCCACACCACTTCTCAATCATATAAGAAATGATGAATAGTTCATTTTCAATAAGTGCAAAGAGTTCTACTTTCTCCATCTCAATAAGGTCGTGTTCCTTGGGAATCGTTCCTCCAAATTGCTTTTTTAGAATCTGAATCAAATCCTTTCTGTTCAAACAGTGAGCTACGTTGGTATCGGGTTTAATCTCTTTCTCGTTACCAAGAGCTAGTTTTCTAAGTACTGAAGCAAAACGCTTCAACAAGTATTCTTGTTCTCGTTTCATTTTTAAAATATTTAAATGGTTATTATTCAATTTTCCAGAGCGACATTATTTTCAGTTCACCCTGTGTAAAGTTTTTCTCTTCGATATAGCGTTCTAGTTCTTCCTGTGCTTCTTCTTCGGTATCAAAGAAGAATGAAGGTTTGGTACTCACGACATATTTATCCTCCTCATTCACATCAGAGGTGAAGATGGCAAACACTCTTCGAGTTTTTCCACGTTTCCAAAGAATTGCGTAGTAGTTACTCCTATCATATTCATCCCACTCTTCTACGGGTTTACTTCGTAAGTAATGGGCTCCCATTTGGAACTGATCGAAAAATTCGTGTACCTCTTGTTGGTTCATTTTTGGTACGGACGTAATACCTTCTCTCCACATGTCTATGACATAGGAAAGAACAAGGACGTCTTCGCCGATAATCTCCAAAAGTTCCAGTTCTGACAGTTCAGCCAATGATGATCTGTCGTAATCATCGAAGAGCTCAATAATCATCTGTACTAGTTCTTTCCGAGAAAAAAACTCTAACAGTTTAGGGTCAATTTCATTTACCTTTCTATTAGCGATACTTCTGTAGTATGCACCTAAGAAATAGAGAATGAGTTTTCGTTTTCTAATATTCATTTGTATTTAATTTATGCACCGATGTGATGCGGATTGTTGTTCAGTTTAGATGGGATAGTTAGCAGTCAGCACTTCAATCTTTCTCCCACGAGCTTTTCCATCTACGGATTTTCTAGCGGAGAGTGGTTTGTCAAAAACCTTGGTGTACCAACCGTTCTCAGTGGTGTATTTCTCTAAAATTTCCGATGGATATGAGCTGAGAAGAAATTTTCCTTTCACATTAGAAAGCGTATCCAACAGATCTTTGAAGTGCTTTTCAGTATAGCCTCCATAGTGACCCTGATTCGAGTCAATATATGGAGGATCAGCATAGTGAAATGTATCTTCAGTATCACGACTTTGTATCACCTGACAAGCACCGTTGTTCTCAATTTGTGCGTTCTCCAAGCGATTGGAAATCTCATGGTTGAACTGCATTTTCTTATTCAGAAATGCCTTAACTCGTTTTCCATATTTATCGTATCCCCACGACCCAATCTGACAGCTAAATCCCATTGCCGTTCCTATGTAGAATGCCCATGCTTGCATGAGTGGACTGTCTAGGGTTGGGTTCTCACAGATGAACTTGGCTTTCATATAACTCTTTCGAGCAAAAGGTGTAGCCTCGATCTTCTTCTTAAGAGCTTCAAAATTGGTTCTCACTTGCTCGTAAAACACGATGGCAAGGTTGAACCTGTCATTAATTACCTCCGACTCTACAGGCTCTTTTGCAAAAAAGACGGCTCCACCACCAAAGAAACTTTCGGTGTAGATTTTGTGCGGTGGAATCAGAGGCAAGATATGCTTGAGCATATTGAGCTTGCCTCCGTAGTAGGTAATTGGTGTTTTGAGCATAAAGTAAGTGAGTGGTGAGGATAAATAAAGTTATAGGCGACCATTATCAGCAAAGGAGGTGTATCCTTCTGAGGTAAATACCAAATGATCCAAGAGACTAACATCGATACCAAGCAAAGCCTCTTTAATTTTCTTAGTGATCTGTACATCACTAATTGATGGCATCAACTGACCAGATGGGTGGTTGTGAGCCACAATGACTCCCTGACAGTTTGTAACCAGAGCCAGTTGTACGATCTCACGAATGTTTACAGAGACCGTACTTGCACCTCCTATGGCAACAACAGAAATTCCCAAAAGTCTGTTGGAATTAGTCAACATGAGAACGTAAAAATGTTCTTTCAAATCGACTTTATACTTGTCGATGACTTGCTCTAAGCACTTCATCGCACTTCGAGAATCTGTAATGTGAACCATGGAGTTAAACAGTGGTCGAACGTAACGAAGTTCAATAAGTGAACTACTGAGAACCACAGCAGTGGGTAAATTTGGTTTCATAAGCTATTGAATTTAAGGATTGATCTGCGGGTCAGTATCTCCCAGAGATGGAAATCCTCTTAGACTCTGCACATTGCGTCAGAAGCAACTACGAAAAAAGACGTTACTACCAAAGGGCAGAACGCCAAGGGAAAATCTTTATATGAAACGCTCACCTGAAATTTCATACTTCGCACGAGTAGACTATCGAGACGACACCAGAATGTTCGGCATTCTCCAAGCTGACCGTATGATGGGAATGTACGTACTTGGGAAGATTGGTGCAGGAAAGACCAACTTGATAAAAACACTGGTCTACCAAGATTTGATTCACGGAAGAGGATTGTATCTATCAGATGTCAATGGTGACTTGATACGAGATGTTTTGGAACTTGTACCGGAATATCGAAAGAAAGACATTATTTACTTAAATCCTGATGACCCACATTGTGGGTGGGGATACAATCCACTTAGAAAAGTCAGCTACCCAAAAAGAGCTCTGATTGCATCGAGCATGTTGGAGACCTTTAAAAAAACGTGGGGAAGTCAAAGTTGGGGAGTTCGACTTGAGTATATTTTGAGGAACTTAGTTCTGGTGTGCCTCGACCAAGAGCAGACAAGTTTTGAAGATATTCCACGACTACTTTTGGATGAAGGGTACAGAAAGATATGTGCAAAGAATGTAGTGAATCCTCATGTGAAGAGATTTATCTTAAAAGAACTCCCAAAGTACGGAAAGTCAGATGTGCTTCCAGTCATTAACAAGGTAAGTTCTTTTCTCTCGATTCCTTTTCTTCGGAAGGTTTTGGTTGAAAACCAGAAACAGCTCTCACTTAGGTACGCGATGGACAATCGGAAAATTGTTCTAGTAAATCTCTCAAAGGGAAGCCTCGGAGCTGACGGAGCGTACCTACTAGGTTCATTACTTTTAACTGCTCTCTCTTCTTCAGCTTTTAGTAGAGTAGATACACCTTTACAGAAGCGAGTACCGTTCCATGTATTTTTAGATGAGTTTCATAACTATACGACAGGTTCTGTGGTAAACATGCTCTCAGAACATCGTAAATTTGGTGTTTCATATACCTTGGCACACCAATATATTAGTCAGCTATCTCCACAAGTTCGTGATGCTGTCCTTGGAGTTGTAGGAACCATTGTGTGTTTCAAATTGGGATTGTCAGACGCACGCCACATGGAAAAAGAGTTTTATCCGATTTTCTCTTCTAATGATTTTATTGACCTAGAGCACTACCATATTTATCTGAGACTCTTGATACATGGGAAGATTTCTGACGGATTTTCTGCTCGAACAATAACTACAGAAGAATTAAAAGCGATTTAATGGGTGCTTAGCCATTTGGCACCGTAAGTGTTCTGGTGTTGCAGAAAGGTAAATCGTTGTAGTTTTAATGTCACTATGCCCCATCATCCCTGAGAGACTATAAATATCGCACCCCCCTTCAAGCATAAGTGTTGCAAAGGTATGCCGTAATTGATGTATGGTAAAGTGAATGTTAGTTGCTTTACGAAAGCCATCTAAAAACGATTTAAGTCCTGATTCTGTAAATCCTCTGTCCCTATTGGAACAAACGAAAAACTCAGGGCAAGTTTTGCCTTGTTTTTTTCTCTTTTCAAGATATCGTTTCAGACTTTGAGCCAGAGTGAAACTCATGGGTATAATTCGGTCTTTTGCTCCTTTTCCAAAACGCACGAAAATAGTGAGGTTATCTACATCGACATCAGTCAGTTTTAGATTCAGGAGTTCATTTTTTCTTAGTCCTGCAAATAGGAACATGGAAAAAATAGCGTGATTCCTATATCGAACAAAATCTTGGGTATAGGGATAGTTGTATATAATTTCTAAAATCTTTAAAGCGTTTTGTTTTTTGATCCCTTTAGGGAGTGATTTTTTGATTGGGGGAAGTTCAATGCCTTCTAGGTAATCTTGCTGGATATATTTATGTTCTAAGCACCAAGCAAAAAAAGACCTTAATGACATGTAATAAGTATGATAGGTAGTTGCTTTCCATTTCTTGTTGGTTCTTCCAAACAGAAAAAAAGACTTGATAATATCTGTGCTGATTTGTTCAATACGATCAATTTTTGATGTTTTAGAGAAGTACGTTATTTGTTCTCTATAACGTTTGATTGTCTTAGAAGAGTGTCCTTTCATGTAGTAAGCATGATGACAAAAATCTTCCAAGAGTAATGTAATATTCATGTAGGTGATGACACATATCATCTCTAACAATCCTCTTTTTGCTACCACATCACTACGGGATGTGCTAACAGG
>CAZTFN010000176.1:0-8660 GCA_964612905.1 uncultured Flavobacterium sp.
AAAATTAGTGGTTCCTGAGATCAATGGTGATGTTTTAACGAAAGAAGATAAGATCATTGCCAACCCAAATTGTTCTACAATTCAATTGGTGATGGCATTAGCTCCATTGAATAAACAATACCAAATGAAACGATTGGTGATCTCAACCTATCAGTCAGTTTCAGGAACTGGAGTAAAAGCAGTTCGTCAATTGGAAAATGAAACGCAAGGAATTGAAGGAGAAATGGCTTATGATTATCCTATCAATAGAAATGCGATTCCTCAATGTGATATTTTCCTAGATAATGGTTACACCAAAGAGGAAATGAAATTGGTTCATGAATCCAAAAAAATACTACGAGACGACACATTTTCTGTAACCGCTACAGCTGTGAGAATTCCAACTGCAGGTGGTCACTCAGAGTCTGTGAATGTTGAGTTTGAAAACGACTTTACCGTACAAGGAGTTCGCTCTCTTTTAGAGGCTACGCCTGGTGTAGTAGTACAAGACGACACTGCAAATCATGTGTATCCAATGCCTGCTTTTGCACACAACAAAGATGAAGTTTTTGTAGGTAGAATTCGACGCGATGAATCTCAGGAAAACTCCTTAAATTTGTGGATCGTTTCAGACAACCTTAGAAAAGGTGCTGCAACGAACACCGTACAAATTGCAGAATATCTCGTAGAGAATAAGATTTTAAGCTGATGAGCACATTTCACAACATACCTATTAAACATATAAACCAAGAAACCGCTGATGCGGTTTCTGTTGTTTTTGATATCCCTGAAACATTAAAACCGCAGTTTGCCTTTAAAGCTGGTCAATATCTTACATTGAAGGCTGAGGTAAACGGAGAGGAAGTACGAAGAGCCTACTCTATTTGTTCTTCACCAGAAAGTGGAGATTTAAAAGTAGCGATCAAAGCAGTAGAAAACGGAACTTTCTCTGTATATGCAACAGAAAAGCTCAATGCAGGAGATTCCATAGAGGTTCATGAACCAGAAGGAAAGTTCATCTTAGAACCTCAATCTGGGAAAAACTATATTGCTTTTGCAGCAGGTAGTGGAATTACCCCTATAATGTCTATGATCAAAACAACTCTAGAGAACAGCAACGCTACTTTTACTTTGGTTTACGGAAACAAAACCGAGGCAGATACCATATTTAAATCTGAATTGGATGCGCTGAAAAGTCAGTTCTCGGACAGATTCAATTTGCACTATGTATTCAGCAGACAAAATGTAGATGGATCATTATTTGGAAGAATTGACGAAGGTTTCACCAATTATTACGTAAAGAACACTTACAAAGACACCTCTTTTGAGGCTGCCTTTTTATGTGGACCTGAAGCCATGATTAATATAGTTTCTCAAACGCTACAAAACAATGGTTTTGAGGAGTCACAGATTTTGTTTGAGTTGTTCACTGCCTCTTCTGACGAAGGAGACACCTCTGGAGTTCAAGATGGAGAAACTTCTGTGACCGTTTTACTAGATGATGAAGAGATTAGCTTCACCATGCAGCAAACCGATAATATTTTGGCTGAGTCACTCAGGAATAAAGTAGACGCCCCATATTCTTGTCAAGGAGGTATCTGCTCTAGCTGTATTGCAAAAGTTACCGAAGGGAAAGCGGTGATGTTAAAGAACAGTATTTTAACCGATGGTGAGGTAGCAGAAGGATTTATATTGACATGTCAAGCGCATCCGACGACTTCGAAAATTTACATTGATTTCGACGACGTTTAATATTTATGGTACTCAATGAAGAATGAGTATATTAGAATCATTCTTTTTTAGAGCAGTTTTTCATGGAGGATCATATCATAATTACATCTGAAAATCAGGTTTCTCGCCTTTTTCAAACGTTCTTCAATTATGTAAGACAACTGGTGGAAATTCCAGAAAGCGATCAAGAATATTGCCGACAAATCTTTGAACCTGTATTTATAAAGAAGGGTACTATCCTAGAAAAAGAGGGGACTCTCCATAAATATCACAATTTTATTGTCTCTGGACATATGCGGAATTTTCACTATGATGATAAAGGACAAGAAGTTACAACGGATATTAATGGTGGCCCAAGGTTTTTCACTTCGTATTATCATTTCATAAATCAAACCATCTCTAACGATAACCTACATTGCATTACGGATTGCGAGTTGCTTCGTGTAAGCAGGGAAGGTGTTGAAAAAGCTTCTCATATTGGCTTAACATCTCAAGAGTATACAGAAAAAGTATTGCGGTTTCATTTGGAGTCGAGCAAACAAAGAATCATTGATTTTACTACTCTATCAGGAAAAGAGCGTTATCTGAAGTTAGTTAAAACACATCCCTCCATCATAAAAAATGTTCCGTTGATTTATATCGCTTCCTATTTGGGCTTAAATGCTGGAAGCTTGAGTAGAATTCGCCAGGAATTATCTTAATCAACTAGATTTCTTCACAAATGTGAAGTGTAACTCAGCTGAAAAGGTAGATATTTCGATTTTCAAATATCGAGAATATGAAATTACTTCATCTACTAAAATTTTTGTTCAAGCCATCAGAGAAGCATAAAGGGATTTGGCCAATCAAGATTTATGTTCTTAAACTTTTCTTTGTATTGATGTTCCTCATGGTAGCAAAAGATGCATGGACAGAATTAATTACTCATGAAGGTCCATGGAATCCCGAAGTTGCCATTGCTTGGTGCGCCATCGCAGCATACACTACCTTATCAGGTCTAGGCATCTTTCATACACTTAAAATGTTGCCCATTATGCTTTTTATGCTGTTATACAAGAGCTTATGGCTCATCTTTGTGGCATATCCTTTATGGAAAAACGGAACACTTGCAGGTAGTGAAGCCGAAGGCTGGGCGCAAATTTTCATGGGCATTTTCATCCCAATGATTTTCATTCCATGGAAATATATCTTCAAAACCTATGTTTTAGGGAAAGAATAAAATAGATTGAAAATAGAATCTTATCACTTTACAACTCGCTACTGAATTAGTTAAACTTAATTACTTACCTTTAGCGCGATGGATTTTTACGATTTTAAAAATGCTTTTTTTATAGGTTTTTTCATGGCGTTCATGATAGGGCCTGTTTTTTTTGTATTGATCAAAACGAGCATTTTAAAAGGAGCTCGGGCCGCAATTGTATTTGATCTTGGAGTGATCCTCGGAGACATTACTTTTATGCTTATTGCCTATTATGGAAGTCGGAATTTGTTGGAAAAAATCAAAGATGACCCTAGACTTTTCATTGTAGGTGGATTGGTTCTTATTATCTATGGACTCATCAGTTATCTGGACAAGAACAATAAAAAAGAAGCTGAGGAAAATCAGGAAGTCAAGATCCCTGTGAACAACAACTACATGCGACTCTTTTTTAATGGTTTCTTCTTGAACTTTATCAATATTGGTGTGTTGTTATTTTGGTTGGGAATGATTGTGGTGATTGGACCTCAACTAGATATGAATCCAACGAGAATTCTCTATTATTTTGGTGCTGTTTTGATTGGATACTTTGTCACCGATCTCGGAAAAATTTTGCTTGCAAAACAGTTGAAGAATAAGATGACTCCTATCGTCATTTATCGCATTAAAAAAACCATGGGAATTTTACTAATGTTCTTTGGTGTAGTCTTAATGCTGAAAGGTTTTGGTGTACTCCCTAAGAATGATAAGATCGATTCTATTTTGGAAAAAGTAGAACAAAAATAAAGCGAGACTTTCGCCTCGCTTTCATAATTATTATTCTTTTATCTCTTCCTTATTTTCATCGGGAATTTCAAGTTTATTATTCTCTTTGTTGACATCTGCCATCAAACCAGAAGGGTCGATTTGAACACTTTTCACTTTCTTCGAAGCTTTGAAGGTATAACTTGGATGCGCAAAGGTCCAATCTCCTATAATGGTAGCGGATGTTGGTTTTTCGCCTCGCATCATTCTCAACGGAATGTTGAACATTTCCTTCGTTCCATCTTCATACGTTACCTCAATATCCATTGGCATTGGCATATCTCCTACTCGCTCTAGAGTAATCTCATCACCACTGATGGTTTTCACTCCATAATCAATAGAATTGGTAGTTTGCGTCCATTCGGTTAAATACCAATCTAAATGAATTCCAGACACTTTTTCCATGGTTCTTTTGATATCATTCGGAATTGGGTGTTTGAAGCTAAAGTCATCAAAATACTTCTTCAACCCTTTGGCTACATTTTCTGCTCCAATTACATATTCCAACTGTGACAAAAAGATATTTCCTTTACTGTAGCTTCCCATTCCATAGGCCATATTGCTATGATAACGATCCGCATGACTCGTCAACGGTTCTTCAGCATTATTTTTCACTACATAATTGTAATATGAATAGGATCCTGAATGAGGGTTTTCCTTTCCTTGTTTTAAGATTGCATTTTCCGCTTTGTTGGAAATATAAACCGTGAATCCTTCATCCATCCATGGATGTTTACTTTCATTGGTTGCCAATAAGAATTGGAACCAAGTATGTGCCAATTCGTGTGCAGTCACTCCAAATAGACTTCCGAACTTTCGTTGTCCTGTAATCAATGTACACATGGCATATTCCATTCCTCCATCTCCTCCTTGGATCACAGAATATTGCTTGTAGGGGTATTGCCCAACATTTTCACTGAAATAAGTCATCAGCTCTGAGGTTAGTGGCTGTAACTTTTTCCAGTTGTCTAAATACTTTTGCTCCATGGTTTTCTTATAGAAGAAGTGCAAATCAATTCCATTTTCCATGGTTAAAATATCATGATTGTAATCAGGATCGGCCGCCCAGGTGAAGTCATGAACATCTGGAGCTTTGAAGTGCCAAGTCAATTTATCACCTCGTTGCTTTTTGAGTTTCTTGCTCTTATCTTCATAACCGTGCCCTACTTCTTGTGGATTTTGCAGGTAACCCGTTCCTCCAACAACATAGGTCTTATCGATATGCAAAGTCACGTCAAAATTTCCCCAAACTCCATGAAACTCACGTCCAATGTATGGAGGTGTGTGCCATCCTTCAAAGTCATATTCGGCCATTTTAGGGTACCATTGTGTCATAGACAATGCTACGCCTTCTTTGTTGTTTCTTCCTGAACGTCGAATTTGCTTTGGAACTTGAGCATCAAACTCCATTTCAAAAGTGGCTTTACCACCTGCTTTGATGGGCTTATTCAATTTAACTTCTAAAATGGTTCCGACAATTTCGTATTGAACTTTCTTACCGTCTTGCTTCAAGGAATTCACCTTGATATATCCAACTTCTTCAGCAGCTAATTTGCTAATTCGATCTGTTACTCTTCTGTCTGGATCTTTAATGTTTCTTGAACGAACATCCATTTGAGAATTCGGCTGAAAAGCGTTGAAATACAAATGATAGTACACATGATCTAACTGATCTGGAGAATTGTTGGTATACACCAATTTTTGTTTTCCTTCGTATTGAAATGTCTTTACATCCATGTCAATATCCATGGTATAATCAGCATGCTGTTGCCAATACCCTGGAGGTGCTTGGGCAGAAACCCCAACACTGACCAAAAATAGTAAGAAAGCTAATTTTTTCATCTGTATATGTTTGTTCGTTTATTTACCGTTTACAATGGCGTCTGCCATCTTCAAAGCACTTGCCGCATTCACAATTCTTCCTGTTACAGATAAATCTGAAAAAGGCACTTTAACACCCTCTGGATTCTCTCTAGATTGAGAACCAGGTTTGATGACTTCAATATCTAATTTTGTTCCTGAATTCATGATGATTCTCTTCACTTGACTCGCACTTAACTGAGGGTAGTACGAACGAATCAATGCTGCTACTCCTGCAACTGCTGGTGCAGCCATTGAAGTTCCTCCTTTAAATGCATACTCATTCTCTGGTGTTGTAGAATAAATCTGAACTCCAGGTGCGAAAATATCAACATTCACTTTTCCATAATTGGTAAAACTTGCCAGCAACTCTTCGTTATAGTTAGAACTAATGGCTCCAATTGTGATGAAATTGTCGCTGATTTCGTTTACCATGTCAGGAGCATCATTTGGATACGTTACATTCACGTCAATATCTTTGGAATCATTCCCTGCTGCATTTACAATCAAAACATCTTTTTCAGCAGCATATTTAATGGCATCGTATACCCATTGAACTTTAGGTGAGTATCCTTTCCCAAAACTCGTATTGATCACTTTTGCGCCATTGTCCACAGCATAACGAATTCCTAAAGCCACATCCTTGTCATACTCATCACCATCTGGGACGACTCTTACTGCCATGATTTTAGTATTGGTAGCTACTCCGTCCATTCCCTTTCCGTTCGCTCTGGATGCTGCCACAATTCCTGAAACGTGCGTCCCATGCGATTCTTTCTTTACTTGGTGACCTGATTTGTTATCTCCATAGATTTTGGTTGCCATTGAGTTTTCATCGTCATTCAATACCGATCTATAGTCTTTCTTCAGTGCATCTCCGCTTAATAAATTGTCTGCGTTTGTAACCAAATTTGTCAATTCATCAATTGCTTCCTGAAGAGAACTTAAGCCTAAATCAAACATTTGACTTGCGATCGCCACACTTCTTTGCATTTCTGGATCGGAAGCATCAATCGATTTGAGGTCTTCTTTTTTGTATTCTTTTTTGTTCAGTTTCTTAACAATGTTAGTGTTTGCATAGGTTACCGCTTGCAAAATCTGCCCGTAACGTTGCTTGTTCGTTGTGGCTTCTGAGACATTCTTATCGTATGCTTTTTTCGCTCTTTTATAGGTTTCAGCATCTACAATGGTAGAATCTTTGATGATTCTATAGAGCTCGGCATTCTCTTTATAGATATCTCCTAAAAAGTTCCATCCATTTACGTCGTCAATAAAACCATTATTGTCATCATCTTTTCCGTTGTTGGCAATTTCTCCTGGATTCACCCAAGCTACGTCTTTCAAATCTTCGTGCTCTAAATCAGATCCAGAATCAACTACGGCTACAACTACTGGCTTTCCTTCTTTTCCACTTAAAAAATCATAGGCTTGCTTGGTACTCATTCCTGGAATAGAATCAGTAGCCAAATCTGCATGATTCCAAGCTTTCTTTTCTTCTTCTGTTAGGGGAGCTTTCTTCCCAACAGCTGCAATGGCTTCTGTAGCACCAGCAGGCACTGGAATTGTTGTGATTGCAGTTTTACAACTTGCTAGTATTACCGCTACACTCAGCGTTAAAAACATTACTCTCGTAATTCTCATAATCTCTCTAATTAAATATGTCAGTAAACTTGTATTTGTCTTTTAATCGTACTCCCTTTTCAGTATGCTTAACGGTACAAATTTCGGTGTAAGCATCGTGTTCTAAGAAAAGAAAATAATCTTTATCGGCAGCTTCTTCTAGAAACTGCTTTTTCTCTTTAATGGTTAGTAACGGTCTTGTATCATACCCCATCAAATAAGGTAAAGGGATATGGCCTGTAGTTGGTAAGAGGTCGGCCATGAAAACCAATGTTTTTCCTTGATAATTAACCTTAGGCAACATTTGTTTTTCCGTATGACCATCCATGAATAATAGCTCAAAACCTAGTTGCTCCAGTCCTTTATCCTCTACAAAATTCAATTGACCACTTTCCTGAATCGGCAGAATGTTCTCTTTCAAAAACGATGCCTTTTCTCTTGGATTCGGATTGACCGCCCATTCCCAATGATTTTTGTTACTCCAGAACTTCGCATTTGGAAAAGCAGGTTCGTACCCTGTTCTGTCTTTGTTCCATTGAATGCTTCCTCCGCAGTGATCAAAGTGCAAATGTGATAGTACAACATCTGTAATATCATTTCTGTGAAAGCCAAATTGAGCAAGTGAAGTGTCCAGAGAAAAGTCACCAAAAAGATAGTAGTATCCGAAGAATTTATCGGATTGCTTTGAACCCATACCCGTGTCAACTAATATCAAGCGATCTCCATCTTCAATGAGCATACTTCTCATGGCCATTGAAATCATATTATTCTCGTCGGCAGGATTGGTTCTTTGCCAAATAGACTTAGGAACAACGCCAAACATGGCGCCTCCGTCCAGTTTGAAATTTCCAGTCTCTATTGGGTAAATATTCATGGAACGCAAAGATGCAGAAAAAAGCTCAAAATTATGTTAATAAATCTCTTAAAAGCACGGATTATCAGCACAAAAAAAGCGATGCCTTTTACAACATCGCTTTCTAAACTTTAATAAAATTCCCCCAAATTTTATTGTCATGATTTCTACTTCAAAGAAACCACTAATTTCTGCTTTGATGAGTTTGTTTTCGTTCTTTAGTCATAAACCTTCGACGAATGGTTAATTTTCATCGATAAAGTGCAAACAACATTCAATACCAGTAAAACCCTGACTATCAACACCAAAAAAAAAGCGATGCTTTTTACAACATCGCTTTTAAACTTTAATAAAATTCCCCCAAATTTTATTGTCATGATTTCTACTTCAAAGAAACCGTTTATTTCAACTAGGACAGATTGGTTTTCGTTCTGTCGTCTTTAACCTTCGACGAATGGTTTCATTCTGTCGATAAATGGATCTAACTCTTTCGTCTAGCGATCCAGCTCATAAAAGCTTTTGATCGATCGAACAGGAAGATAACCCCTACTAGTACGATTGACAATGTCAATACGAGTAGGGGTTATCTTCCTGTTCGATCGATCAAAAGATAAC
>CAZTFN010000177.1:0-8636 GCA_964612905.1 uncultured Flavobacterium sp.
TTCATAAAAATAAACAACTCAAATCAATGAAGAACATTTCTTGGCTTCTAATTGTTTTTACCCTTATCATTTTTTCCTGCAAAGACAAAGAAATCCCCACGGAAGCCACCAAAGATCAGCTACTTATCTCTTATGTAAATACGTTTATTGGAACGGGCGGACACGGCCATACTTATCCTGGAGCGACTATGCCCTTTGGAATGATGCAATTGAGCCCAGATACTCGTTTGGACGGTTGGGACGGATGTTCGGGATATCACTATTCAGATGAATACATCTATGGGTTTTCACATACTCATTTAAGTGGAACAGGAGTTTCGGATTATGGTGATATTTTGTTGATGCCTACCGATGAATCAAATTGGAACAATGGTGCTGATGGCAAGAAAGGATATCGATCTCATTTTTCACATGACAACGAAGTAGCGGAACCAGGATATTATAAGGTTCATTTAGACGACACAAACATTGATGTTGAGCTAACAGTGGCACAACGAAGTGGAATGCACAAATATCAGTATCCTTCCGCGGAAAACCAGCGTTTGATTCTAGATTTAGTGCATAGAGATCAGTTGTTAGATGGAAAAGTCAATTGGGACTTATTAGAAGATGGAGTTGTAACGGGATATCGATTCTCCAAAGCTTGGGCTACCGAGCAGAAATTGTTTTTTTACATGCAATTTTCGCATCCACTGTCTTCTAACGATAAAGATGATCCAAGAAATAAATTTAGTGTTAAAGCAAATTCTGATTTTACCAAATCTTCTTTTTGGTTTTACAACCCGAATAACGAACCAGTCACTGTCAAGATTGGAATTTCTGCGGTTGATGTTGAAGGTGCAAAGAAAAACTTAGAAGCTGAAATAGGAAATAAGACTTTTGAACAAGTTAAGAAGGAAGCTCAGGACATATGGGAACAACAGTTGTCGAAGATTGTTTTGGAAGACGCAAATGTCGACAATAAGACCAATTTTTATACTTCTTTATACCATACCATGATCGCTCCGAATTTGTACAAGGATGTGGACGGTCGTTATCGCGGAATGGATTTAAAAGTTCATGAAGCAAAGGACTTTGACTATTATACCGTATTCTCTTTGTGGGATACCTACAGAGCTGCGCATCCCTTGTATACCATTCTGGAAAAAGAAAGAACCAATGATTTCGTGAATACTTTTTTAGCGAAATATGACGAAGGAGGCATTATGCCCATTTGGGATTTATCAGCTTGCTATACAGGTTGTATGATTGGATATCATGCCGTTCCTGTAATTGCCGATGCTTATTTAAAAGGAATTCAGGACTACGATGTAGACAAAGCTCTGAGGGCAATGAAGCATTCGGCAACTCGAGATCATTTAGGATTGGAGAGCTATAAGGAGTTCGGATTTATTCCCGTAGAGAAAGAATCTGAATCCGTATCGAAAACCTTGGAATATGCTTATGATGATTGGACCATTGCGCAAATGGCGAAGCAAATGGGCAAAGAAGAAGATTACAAAACCTATTCAGAACGAGCGCAGTACTATAAAAATATTTTCGATCCTGAGAGTCAGTTTATGCGAGGTCGATTCCGCAATACATGGTTCTCTCCCTTTGACCCTTATGAAGTAAACTTCAATTATACCGAAGCCAACTCTTGGCAGTATAGTTTTTATGTTCCTCAAGATATTTCTGGATTCATCAAATTGTTAGGAGGAAAGGAAGCCTTGGAAGCTCAGTTAGACAAATTGTTCACTGCAAACCAAGAAACCTCAGGAAGAAATCAGGCAGATATTACAGGATTGATTGGTCAATATGCACATGGAAACGAACCGAGTCATCATATGGCATATTTGTACAATTTTGTCAACAAGCCTCATAAGACGCAAGACAAGGTTCGACAAATCTTGACTGAATTGTATACCAACGAACCCGACGGAATTTCTGGAAATGAAGACTGTGGCCAAATGAGTGCTTGGTACGTGTTTAGCTCGCTTGGATTTTACCCTGTAACACCAGCTTCGAACGAATACATTATTGGTTCTCCTTTGTTTGACAAGGCAACCATTAATCTAGAAGATGGAAAAACATTTACTGTTGCGACAGAAAATCTTTCCGACGAAAACAAGTACATCAAAGAGGTGTATTTGAATGGAAAGAAACATGCCAATTCCTATATCAAGCATTCCGATATTATGAATGGTGGAAGTTTGGTGTTTGAAATGACTAACGCGCCAACCGATTGGGGAACCCAAGATGCATACATTCCAAAAACTGAGATCAAGGAGCATAAAATAATTCCAGCTCCGTTCATTGCTAAGGGAGATGTGGCCTTCAAAGGACAAACAGAAGTGACCTTAGCCAATGTTGAGAGTGATGCAACGATTTACTATTCATTGGGTGGCGATTATCAGCCCTATGAAGAGCCAATCACGATTTCCGAAAAAGCAACACTTAGAGTCTATGCGCAAAAAGACGAAGAGAAAAGCGCCATGATTTCTACAGATTTCTATAAAATCGACCCAAATATTAAGATTGAGTTGAAAACCAAGTATGCAAATCAATACAATGCTGGAGGTGACAATGCGCTGATTGATGGTATCGTTGGTGCGGAAGACTTTAGAACTGGAACTTGGCAAGGATACTGGAACGAAGATGTTATTGCTATTGTTGATCTTGGGAAGAGCAAACCCATATCATCTGTAGAAGTTGGTTTCTTAAGAGATCAGCGTAGTTGGATTTTCTTACCAACCGATGTTGAAATCTACCATTCTGTGGACGGAAAAAGATTCAGAAAGATCAAAGATTGGAAAGCACCAAAACCAGTGAATACGGATGAGGTGATTATCGAAAGTGTAAAAGCGAATCAAAACATCCAAGCAAGATATATCAAGGTAGTCGCTAAGAAATTGGGAGAACTTCCCAAATGGCATTTGGGGTATCCACATGACGGGCGTTCATGGATCTTTGTAGACGAAATTCAAATCAAGTAATAAAGTTTTCATGAGGAAGGTTGCTTTTGGACTATTTCTGATGCTTAACTTTTTGAGTTCCGCTCAAGAGCTAAAAGATTGTGGGATTGTTTTTTTTGAAAGTAAAAGCATCCTGTCAAAAGCTCCTGAAGGTTGGGTATTGGATTGCGAAGCTGGATTACCTTCACATATTCCTATCGTCTTTTATGAGAAAGGAACCACATACTTAGATGCCGAAACAGTGATGTATATCAACTATGAAAGTTTAGGTGAAGTAGACCAAGAGAACTTGGAAGATTTAATTTCTTACGATGAGGAGCAATTCAAGAAGAACTATGAAGGTATTGAAGTAAAAACTATAGATGATTTTAAGCTGGAAAAGTACAACGGAGTGGTAAGATATTTCGGAAAAGGAGATTATCAAAGTCATGAGTATATAGCTTATCTCGACTTGAAAAAGTTCGCACTCTTAGTTGTGATTTCATCAAGATCCGAAAATGCATTAAAAGAAAACTCGAACGCTTTTTTAGAACTTTTACATTCAATTCGAGTGTTGAAGGTGAAAACAGCAGATAATAAATAGACAACCCAATGAAACGAAGAAAATTTCTCCAAAACGCATCGCTCTCCACTTTAGGAGTGGTTGCTGCTTCTACAATTACAGGATGTGAATCCAAAGTGGAAAATAAAGAGGTTACAGCGGCTGTGACTTCAACCCCAACCAAACCATTGGTCATTGCAACATGGCGCGTTCCGAATGCCACTGCTGCGGCTTGGGAGGTATTGCAAAAAGGAGGGAACTCTTTGGATGCTGTAGAACAAGGTTGTATGGTGGAAGAAGCCGATGTCAACAATACTTCGGTAGGAAAAGGTGGATTGCCAGACAGAGACGGTCGAGTGACTTTGGATGCATGCATCATGGACAAACATGGCGATTATGGTGCGGTCATGTGCGTACAGAATATTACCCATGTAATTTCATTGGCGAGAAAAGTAATGGAAGATACGCCACATGTGATTATGGTGGGAGAAGGGGCAGAGCAATTTGCCTATTCGCAGGGATTTCCAAAAGAAAATCTTTTAACCGAAGGTTCCAAAAAAGCGTGGGAAGAATGGAAGAAAAAATCTGAATACAAACCGATTATCAATATAGAGAATCATGATACGATTGGAATGCTAGCAATAGATGCCAATGGCGATATTTCTGGTGCTTGTACGACAAGTGGACTGGCTTATAAAATGGCGGGTCGAGTAGGGGATTCACCTGTGATTGGTTCAGGATTGTTTATTGATAATGAGATTGGTGGTTGTACTGCAACAGGAATGGGGGAAGAGGTGTTAAAGACTGTAGGAGCTTTCTTGGTGGTAGAATTGATGCGTCATGGAAAGACACCTCAAGAAGCCTGTGAAGAAGCGATCCGAAGAATTGTGAAGAAAGCAGGAGATCGATTCAAAGATTTTCAGGTAGGGTTGATTGCTGTGAACAAACAAGGGGAAACAGGAGCCTATTGCATTCACGAATGGTTTAACTACAATGTGTATGCAGATGGAGAAAACAAAAACTTTAAATCTGATTTTTATAACAAACAAGCCTAATGACACGATCCAACACTTCAACCAGAACAGCCTTTATTTTTGTGACGACTTTATTTTTTCTTTGGGGATTCATCACTGTATTAGTGGATAGTTTGGTTCCTCGTATTAAAGATGTTTTTGAAATGACCTATGGAAGAACCATTTTGGTTCAATCCGCTTTTTTTATTGCATTTTTTGTGGTTTCATTACCTGCGGGTGCTATTCTCTCCAAAATTGGATATAAGAAAGGAATTGTTTTAGGTTTATTAATTATGGCTTGTGGATGCCTACTTTTTTACCCTGCATCTGAATTCAGAAGTTTCATTGTTTTCATGATGGGCTATTTCACCCTTGCCTCTGGAATCACAGTATTGCAAGTAGCAGCTAATCCGTATGTGGCTTTGTTAGGGTCTGAAGTCGGTGCTTCCAGTAGATTGAATTTGTCTCAAGCCTTTAATTCATTGGGAACAACTATTGCACCCATTGTAGGAGCCTTATTTTTACTGAGTAATTCTGTAAAATCCTCTGAAGAAATAGAACAGCTTTCGGAATTGGCAAAAACCGAGTATTATGCTCAAGAAGCTTCCACGGTTCAAGTTCCGTTTTTATTCATTGCAGGATTTATCATCTTTTTAGCCGTTGTCTTTGCGTTTATCAACCTTCCTAAGGTAGTGGAACAAAGTCCCAATAAAGGATATAAAGCTCTATTAAAAAACAAGATGATGCTTTTAGGAGCCTTAGGGATTTTTGTTTACGTAGGAGCCGAGGTTGCGATTGGAAGTAGTTTTATGATCAACTATTTTGAAAGTATGAATTTAGGAGTGATCGTTGCGGAGAATCAAACCATGATGAGCATTGCCAATACTATTGCAAGTACCTTTAATAAAACTTTTTCAGACTCTGATCCGAAATCATTACTGGGGGTATTTGTGATTTTCTATTGGGGAGGAGCAATGATTGGAAGATTCGTTGGGGCTTATTTGACCAAGATTATGAAACCAGGGAAAGTACTGGCTATCTTCGCCACACTAGCAGCAACCATGGTGCTCATTTCTATTAGCACTGTAGGTCTCATTTCTATGTGGTCCATTCTCGCCGTTGGATTGTTTAATTCGATTATGTTCCCAACGATTTTCACCTTAACCTTGGATGGATTGGGTGATCTTAAAGCGCAAGCTTCTGGGTTGTTGTGTATGGCTATCGTTGGTGGAGCCGTAGTGCCATTTATCTTTGGGAATTTGATAGACTTCTTTGATTTCAAAGTAGCATTCTTCTTACCAATTCTGTGTTATTTATATATCCTTTTCTTTGGTAGAATGAAGGCTAGAATGAGCTAGATTAATACTTTACAGTATATGATAAAGGATCAAAGAGGGGAAGGAGTCATAGAACTTATAGACCAAACACTAAAATATACTGTAGGTTCTAATCATCCTTACGCTTATTTTAAATCAAAGAGTTTTGAGATTCATTTGGATGATATCAAGGTACTAGGACTTTATCATACACTTTTGTTAGACGACGAATTGGATGTCATGGTTTTTGTAAATGCATCGAATGAAAAATACTTTATCCCTATAACGTTTGATCTAGAAGGATTAAGTTTTGTAAAACTTTGTGAACTGTTTAACCTCGACGACTTCGATTTAAGCTCCACATGGGAAGAGCATGAGAAAGGGCATAGTAAAATTGTACTACCATTGGATTTAAGAGGGCGACCGCTTTACAGGAGGAAGAATTTTATTGAATACCTTATTGGGTTGTTTTTGAAATTTTTGCAAATTATTTATGTCGCCGATGGTCCTCTAACGAAAGAGATAAAGAGTTATCAAAATAAAAACCCTCGCCAGTAGCGAAGGTTTACACATTGGAAACTTATCACAAATCTCCAAAACCCAAATTAACTATTATAGTTTTTTTAGAATTACAACGTATTATTCTCCTACGTCAATAATCCCTAATTGCCACGCTAGGTAGTCAAGTCCATGTCCTCTTTTTGCGGCTTCCCAAAAGTCTGAAAAACCACCACCACCAGAAACTAGATCTAACATTTCTTCATTCAGTTCTACATTGTCAAAACTTGGTTTTGCAGGAATATTAATGTAGACAAAGTCAGTATTTGATTGATCTCTTACAACAATTGTTTTTCCGTCATCAAGTTTTTGTCCAAGAAATGACTCAATTGTTGCTTCAGGATTTGCTACCAAATCGTTTTTGAAATCTTCATTTTGCCAAGCATGAGAAATGATCTTTTTGATCGCTTCGCCGGATCCTTTATGTTCTTTTGCTCCCATAATCTTTTATTTTAATGTTAATATCACTAAGCTCAGAGATTTCAAAATGGCGAATCGGACAATTTCGCTGATAAAAATGACCATAAAAAAACCTCGTCATTGACGAGGTTCCTTATTATTTATTGAAGTTTATTTTTTCTTCTGTCTTTCTTGCTGCTCCTGAGCTTGCTTCATGGCTTCATCCAAACGTTGTCTGAACTTACTCTTTTTCTTTTCAGGACGCTTTTTGTTTTCTTCAATTTGAGCGATGATCTTTTTCTCATCAATCACATAATTCTTGATCACTAACATAATGGTAATGGTCAATAAGTTAGAGATGAAGTAATACAAACTCAAACTACTTGCATAGTTGTTGAAGAAGAACAACATCATCACAGGGGAGAAGTAGATCATCCATTTCATCATCTTACTCATGTCTGGCATTCCTTCCTGTGTAGGAGCTTGCATGTTCATTTGCTGACTTTGGTTCATCTTCATGTAGAAGAAGATGGCAATAGAAGCTAATAACGGGAACAAACTCACGTGATTTCCGTAAAATGGAATATCGGCCCAACTTGGTAATTGGTAAACAATATCATAAGAAGACAGGTCGTCTGCCCATAAGAAACTCTTTTGTCTTAAGGTGATGTTTGATGGGAAGAACTTAAACAAGGCAAAGAAAATTGGCATTTGTAACAAAGCTGGAATACAACCAGACAACATACTCACACCTGCCTTTCGTTGAATGGCCATGGTTTCTTGCTGACGCTTCATTGCGTTTTCCTTTCCAGGGTACTTTTTATTCAATTCGTTCAACTCAGGGCGAATCACCTTCATTTTGGCACTAGACACATAAGATTTGTATACCAGTGGCGACATCAAAATTCTCACAACAATGGTCATCAAAATAATGATCAAACCATAATTGCTCATGAACTTGGTGAGCATTCCAAAAATTGGCATGAAGATCCAACGGTTGATGGTTCCAAAAATTCCCCATCCAAGGTCTACAACCTCGTTTAATTTTGTTCCTTCATATGTGCTCAATAGATCATAATCGTTTGGACCGTAGTACCATTTCATTTCATAGTTCAGTTCTCCACTACTCAATTCTAATGGAGTTTTGAAGGTGTAACTTTTGGTGAAAATTGAATCTACCTCAATGTCCTTCTGATCTCTAGAAGTAACTGTTCCGTTCTCGAAAGGCTTGTCCGTTAGTAAAATCGAAGAGAAGAAATGTTGCTTGTAAGCAACCCAGTCTAAGGTTTTCAATACATCTGAATCACTAGGTGATAAATTGTCCACTTCGCCTTCAGTCTTGTAATGAAGACAGGTATACATATTTTCTGTCTTTCGACTTTTTTCGTTTCGATACGCTTCCAAATCCCAATCCAATGTAATTTCATTGGATGAGTTGATGACGTTGCTCAATCCTTGAGATCGAATTGCGAAATCCACCATGTATTCGTCTGGCTTCATTTCATATCGATACTCCAAAAACTGTGATTCTGAAACTTTCAACTTCATCGACAATACTTGATTGTCACCATTTTTAGTCAATTCTGGAAAGAAGAAAAGATCTTTTGTATTTAGGATTCTGTTATCTGTAGTTCCAAAATTGATGTTGAAAGAAGCATTCTGATTTTTGATCAAATGCAGAGGAAGTGAATCGTAAGTCTGGAATTGTTTCAATTCTGCGCTTACAATTTGTCCACCTTTGTTATCCACAGTCAATTTTACAAGTTCATTTTCTATACTTGTTGTTCCAGCTACCCCATTCTGTGCGCTATACGCAAAAGCACCAAATTGGTTTTGCAATGCCACATTTTTAATG